>NZ_JBIMPP010000001.1:0-259457 GCF_043906805.1 Actinomadura sp. SCN-SB
CCGCTCACAGACCCCGCTCCACGTGCGGGTACCCTTCGGCTCATGCTGACGATCGAGCGTTCCCTGGTTGACAAGATCGTTGCGCATGCGCGCGCCGACCACCCCGACGAGGCATGCGGGCTGCTCGCCGGGCCGGAGGGCTCCGACCGCCCCACCCGGTTCATCCCGATGACCAACGCGCAACGGTCGCCGACCTACCACGACTTCGACTCCGGAGAGTGGATCAAGGTCGACAGGGAGATGAGCGACCGGGACGAAGAGATGATCGTCCACTACCACTCGCACACCTCGACCGAGGCGTACCCGTCCCGCACCGACATCGACTACCTGCGCTCCCCGCTGGCCGACCCGCGGGTGCACCGGGTGATCGTCTCCACCCGCGACCCCGAGGAGATCGAGTTCCGCTCCTACCTCCTGGTCGACGGCGAGGTCGTCGAGGAGAAGGTCGAGATCGTCGACTCGTACTCGTGAGGTCGTGCGGCGCCCGGCAGGCGGCCTCCGCGCCAGGGCGGACGCGAAACCCGGCACCGGTAAACTGGCCCGCATGCGGAGCGGCGAGCAGCGCGAGGGGACCCGGCGGCACCGGGCGGTCGCGCCGTGCTCGGTGCCGCCGGTGCAGAGCTTCCTCTTCGGCCATTCGCGTGCCGAGGTCGTCTACGACTGTCGCTGACGCGCCACGGGGACGCCGAACGCTCCCCACAGCCCGGAATTCCCCCGCGCCCCGCCCTGTTGTGATGCCGTGGGCGGGGAGCCCGTACGACCGAAGGAGATCTTCGCGATGGCGATCGAGGTCCGGATCCCGACGATTCTGCGCAACCTCACCGGCGGTGCCAAAGCCGTCGAAGGCAAGGGCGGCACGCTCGACGAGCTCTTCTCCGACCTGGACACCCGGCACCCCGGCCTGCGGGACAGGCTGGTGGACGACAAGGGGCTCCGCAAGTTCGTCAACGTCTACCTCAACGACGAGGACGTGCGGTTCCTCGGCGGTCTGGAGACCGAGCTGTCGGACGGCGACAGCGTCACCATCCTCCCCGCCGTCGCCGGCGGCTGAGCCGGAACCCACGACGCCATGCGTTTCGACTCGCTGCTGGAGTCGCTGGGCCGCACCCCGCTGGTGGGCCTGCCCCGGCTGTCCCCCGTCCCCGACGTGCGGCTGTGGGCCAAACTGGAGGACCGCAACCCCACCGGCTCGGTGAAGGACCGCCCCGCCTTCTGGATGATCAACAAGGCGGAGAAGGACGGGCTGCTCAGCCCCGGCTGCACCATCCTGGAACCCACCTCCGGCAACACCGGCATCTCCCTGGCCATGGTCGCCAAACTGCGCGGCTACCGGATGGTCTGCGTGATGCCGGAGAACACCTCCGCCGAGCGCCGCCAGCTCCTGCGGATGTGGGGCGCGGAGATCATCTCCTCGCCCGCGGCCGGCGGCTCCAACGAGGCGGTCAGGGTGGCCAAGCGGCTCGCCGCCGAACACCCCGACTGGGTGATGCTCTACCAGTACGGCAACGAGGCCAACACGCTGGCGCACTACGAGACGACCGGCCCCGAGATCCTCGACGACCTGCCCTCGGTGACCCACTTCGTCGCCGGCCTCGGCACCACCGGCACGCTGATGGGCGTCGGCCGCTACCTGCGCGAACGCGTCCCCGACGTGAAGATCGTCGCGGCCGAGCCCCGGTACGGCGAACTCGTCTACGGGCTGCGCAACATCGACGAGGGCTTCATCCCCGAGCTGTACGACGAATCCGTCCTCACCACCAGATACTCCGTCGGCTCCAAGGACGCCCTGCGCCGCACCCGCGAACTTCTGGAACACGAAGGCATCTTCGCCGGCATCTCCACCGGCGGCGCCCTCCACGCCGCCCTCGGCATGGCGCGCAAAGCCGTCAAGGCGGGGGAGCGTGCCGACATCGTGTTCGTTGTGGCCGATGGTGGGTGGAAGTACCTGTCGACGGGCGCGTACAGCGGCACCCTTGAAGAGGCAGAGGCAAAGCTGGAAGGCCAACTCTGGGCGTAACACTGTGGGGGGCGACCCCCCACACCTGTCATTGTGGGGGGGGCGACCCCCCCACACCCCCCGAAGCGGGGTCGGCGGCCCCTGCCGCTCGCCTGGCGGCTCGCGGCGGTGTCTTTTCATTGTGGGGGGACGACCCCCCACACCCCCCGAAGCGGGGTCAGCGGCCCCTGCCGCTCGCCTGGCGGCTCGCGGCAGGGGCCGCCGACCCCGGTGTAGGGGCTCCGCCCCTACGACCCCGGCAGGGGGCTCCGCCCCCTGCACCCCCGGTTATTGGGGGCTTTGCGTTGTTGGGGGCTGGGCGTGGGGGCGATTTTGCCGCGGCTTATACTCGAACGCGGTTCTAGTACTGGCTTCGCGGCGTGGACGGGCAGGTGGGGATGAGCGGGTTCTTGGACGCCACGGCGGTGAAGCAGGTCGCGGACGGCCGGTATGAGGTCGAGCTGGACGGCGGGTATGCGATCGGGACCGCTTTGAACGGCGGTTACCTGATGGCCGTGCTGGACAAGGCCGTCGTCGCGGAGTCACCGCACGAGCATCCGCTGTCCACCGCCGCCACGTTTCTGCGGCCGGCCACGGCGGGGCGGGCCGAGGTTCTGGTGGAGACGGTCAAGGTGGGGCGTACCGCCGCCACCGCGCGGGCGTCGCTCGTTCAGGGCGGGGAGCGGCTGGTGGAGGCCCTGATCGTCACGGGGACCCTGGGGGAGAGCGGGGAGCACGAGTGGAGGGGGGAGCCGCCCGTTCCCGCGCTGCCGCCGATCGAGAGTTGCCCGGAGTCGATGAAGCAGGGGCCCGTCCGGGTGCGGGGGTTCGCCGACCGGGTGGACATGCGGTTCGACCCGTCCACCATGCGGTGGCTGGACGGGGAGCCCAGCGGCAGGCTGGAGGCGCGGTCCTGGTTCCGGATGGCGGACGGGACGGAGCCCGACCCCTACGTGCTGGCCGTCGCCGTGGACGCGCTGCCGCCGGTCGCGACGAACATCGGATCCACCGGGTGGGCGCCCACCGTGGAGATGACCTGGCACCTGCGTGAGCTGCCCGCGCCCGGTCCGCTGGCGCTGTACGGGAGCGGGCGGCTGGTCAGCGGCGGGTGGTTCGACGAGGAGGTCGAGGTGTGGGACTCGGCGGGAAGGCTGGTCGCGCAGAGCCGGCAGCTCGCCCGTCTCGCGCGCAAGGGGTAGCCGCGTTTCAGTCATGTGACCATGTGATGTACGACGCATGACACGCTTCTGCGGCGGGTTCTCGCCTAGCCTTGTGGACCATGTCGGAATCTTTCGGCACGCGTTCGACCGACGCGCCGATCGGCATCTTCGACAGCGGGTTCGGAGGGCTGACCGTGGCCCGCGCGATCCTCGACCAGCTGCCGCACGAGCCGGTGATCTACCTCGGCGACTCCGCGCGCCAGCCGTACGGGCCGCGTCCGATCGCGCAGGTGCGCGCCTACGCGCTGGAGATGCTGGACCAGCTCGTCGCCGAGGGTGTGAAGATGCTGGTGATCGCCTGCAACAGCGCCAGCTCGGCCATGCTCAGGGACGCCCGCGAGCGCTATGACGTGCCGGTGATCGAGGTGATCAACCCGGCCACCCGGCGGGCCGCCCGCGCCACCCGCAACGGCAGGGTCGGGCTGATCGCCACCCAGGCCACCGTGACCAGCAGGGCGTACGAGGACGCCTTCGCCGCCGCGCCGCACATCGAGCTGGTGGCGGCGGCCTGCCCGCGTTTCGTGGAGTACGTGGAGCGGGGCGTCACGATGAGCGACGAGCTGCTGGAGGACGCCCGCGAGTACCTCGCGCCGATCATCGAGGCCGGGTGCGACACGCTCATCCTGGGGTGCACCCACTACCCATTGCTAACCGGTGTGATCTCGTATGTCGTCGGCGACGGGGTCACACTGGTCTCAAGTGCCGATGAGACCGCGAAGGACGTCTATCGCGTGCTGCACGACCGTGGAATGGCCCGCGCGGAAGCCCTGCCGCCTCCCGCGCACCGGTTCCGTGCGACCGGAGACCCCGCCGTGTTCGCAGCGCTCGGCCGCCGTTTCCTCGGACCGGAGATCGGTTTCGTGGAGGCCATGGAGCACACGGCTCTGATCACCTGATTCCTCGGGGACATCAAGAGGAGGAGTGAGCGTGCGGGTCACTGTGATCGGCTGCTCGGGCAGCTTCCCGGGGCCGGACAGCCCCGCGTCCTGTTACCTGGTCGAGGCGGAGGGGTTCTCCCTGCTTCTCGACCTGGGCAACGGGGCGGTGGGAACGCTTCAGCGCTTTCACGACGTGCTGGACATCGATGCGATCTGCATCACCCACCTGCACCCCGATCACTGCCTCGACCTGTGCGTCTACTGGATCGCCCGCACCTACTGCCCCGACGGTCCCGCGCCCAGGATCCCCGTGTACGGGCCCACCGGCACCGCCGACCACATGGTCAAGGCGTACGAGCTGGAGCCGAACCCCGGGATGCTCGACACCTTCGACTTCCGGCCGCTGGAGCCGGGGCCGGCCACGATCGGGCCGTTCACGGTGACCACCGCGCTCATGAACCATCCCGTGGAGGCGTACGGGCTGCGGATCGAGCACGGCGACCGCACCCTGACCTACTCGGGCGACAGCGGCCCCTGCCCCGAGCTGGTCGATCTGGCCCGCGGCGCCGACCTCTTCCTCTGCGAGGCCGCGTTCGTCCAGCGTCCCGGGCTGCCCCCCGACATGCACCTCACGGGACGGGAGGCGTCCGACCACGCGTTCAAGGCGGGCGTCAGCACCCTCGTCCTCACCCATCTGCTGCCATGGAACAGCCCGGAGCAGACGCTCGCGGAGGCCAGGAAGGGCGACTTCCGCGGCCCGATCGAGCTGGCCCGGGTCGGCGCCGTCTACGAGGTCTGAGGCCCCGGGTCAGCGCGGCGACCGGACCTCCGGCGCGGGTTCGTTCGGAGTGCGGAGGCTGGACGTGCGCAGGGAGCGCTCGGCCAGCGCCGCCAGCGCACCGCCCACCAGCGGCGCCACGATGAACAGCCAGACCTGTGACAGCGCCGTCGAGCCGCCGAACAGGGCCGGTCCGATCGAGCGGGCGGGGTTGACGGACGTGCCGGTCAGCGGGATCCCGATCAGGTGGACCAGCGCCAGCGTCAGGCCGATGGCCAGGCCGTCGAAGGCGTACACGTCGTTGCCGCGGGTCACCATCAGCCAGACCAGCACCAGCATGAACGTCATGATCACTTCCAGCAGGAACGCCCCGCCGACATTGATCCGTTCCCCGTAGCTGTTGGCGCCGTTCACCTGCATCTCCACCCCGCCCGCGGTGGAGATCAGCCGGATCACGCCCATCCCGATGAAGCCGCCGATCACCTGCGCGATGATGTAGACGCCGGCCTCGGTGGCCGTGATCCGCCTGGCCACCAGGAACCCGACGGTCACCGCCGGGTTCAGGTGGGCGCCCGAGACCGGGCCGATCGCGTACAGGAGCGTCAGCAGCACCAGCCCGAACGCCAGCGCCACCCCGAGCGTGCCGATCTGCGCCAGGCCGAAGACGGCGGCGCCCACCCCGAAGAACACCAGCAGCGCGGTTCCCGCGGCCTCGGCGATATATCTGTTCATTGAGCCCATCCCCCCGGTCACGACTCAATGAGAGTGATTACCGTCCGGAGCGGGATCAACCATGGGACGCGGGGCGCCGATGGAGGCGGCGCGGTTCCCAAGGCCCTAGGGTGGGTCCCATGGCCCGACCCGACGATCGCGCACCCGATCAGCTTCGTCCCGTCCGCTTCCAGCGCGGCTGGCTCGACCACGCCGAGGGATCGGTGCTGATCGAGTTCGGCGGCACCCGCGTGCTGTGCGCAGCGTCCGTCCAGGACTCGGTGCCCCGCTGGCGCCGCGACAGCGGCCTCGGCTGGGTCACCGCCGAGTACGCGATGCTGCCCCGCGCCACCAACACCCGCAACGACCGCGAGTCGGTCAAGGGCAGGCTCGGCGGCCGCACCCAGGAGATCTCCCGGCTGATCGGCCGGTCCATCAGGGCCTGCGTCGACTACAAGGCGCTCGGGGAGAACACCGTCCAGCTCGACTGCGACGTGCTCCGGGCCGACGGCGGCACCCGCACCGCCGCGATCACCGGCGCCTACATCGCGCTGGCGGACGCGGTGGAGTGGATGCGCAAACGGGGCCTGTGCAAGGGCGACCCGCTGATCAACTCCGTCGCGGCGGTCAGCGTGGGCGTCGTGAAGGGGCAGCCGCGGCTCGACCTGTGCTACGAGGAGGACGTGGCCGCCGAGACCGACATGAACGTGGTCTGCACCGGCGACGGCAGGTTCGTCGAGGTGCAGGGCACCGCCGAGGGCGTCCCGTTCGACCGTGCCGAGCTGGACGCGCTGCTCGACCTGGCCGCCGGCGGCTGCGCGGAGCTCACCCGCCTGCAGAACGAGGTTCTGGGCCGGTGACCGGCGTCCGGACGATCGTCCTCGCCTCGCGCAACAAGAGCAAGATCGCCGAACTGGAGCGCATCCTCAGCGGGCAGGGGGTCGAGGTGGTCGGCCTCGACGGCTTCCCGGACGCCCCCGAGGTGCCGGAGACCGAGCTGACCTTCGAGGGCAACGCGCTGCTGAAGGCCAGGGCGATCGCCGCCGCCACCGGCCTGCCCGCCGTCGCGGACGACTCGGGCCTGTGCGTGGACGCCCTGAACGGCATGCCGGGCGTGCTGTCGGCCCGCTGGTCGGGCCGGTTCGGCGACGCCTCGCCCGACAAGGACGAGGCCAACCTGCGGCTCGTCCTCGACCAGCTCGCCGAGGTCCCCGACGAGCACCGCGGCGCGCACTTCGTGGCCGCGGCTGCGCTGGTGGTGCCGTCCGGCGCCGAGCATGTCGTGGAGGGCCGCATGCACGGCCGGATCATCCGCGCCCCGCGCGGCACCGGCGGCTTCGGCTACGACCCGATCTTCGTCCCGGACGACGAGACCCGCACGTCCGCGGAGCTCACCCCCGAGGAGAAGGACGCCATCAGCCATCGAGGCCGGGCCTTCCGCGCCCTCGCGGGGTTGCTGCCGGGGGCGCTGGGCTCGGCGCGCCGCTGAGCGGTCAGGCGCCCAGGCGTACGCCGGGGAGCATGTGCCAGCCCACGGCGTCCATGATGCCGCGGAGGTGCGGCGGCATGCGGTCAAGAACGATGGCGCGGTCGTGCAGGGGACGGGCCGCCGTGTCGGCCAGGATGTTGAGGGCGCCGAGATCCATGAAGACGAGCCCGGACATGTCCAGATGGAGCTCGCCGTCCTTGGCGTGGGCACGGGCGGTGCCCAGCACCCGGACCAGGGCGGAGTGCCGGAAGGCGTCCAGCTCCCCGGTGAAGGCGAGCCCCGGCGGGTGGAACGTGCGGTCGATCCGGAGGACGTCGTCCTCGAACTCGGGGTCGGCGGCGACGGCGCCGCCGTGCAGCGCGCCCAGCGCGTCCAGGTCGGCGGGACCGCAGCGGCGCCGGTCGACCTGGCAGACGGCGATGACCTGAGCGGACTCGCCGACCAGGAGGTCGAGACCGCGCTCGAACTCGGACAGCGACTCCAGGCCCTGGGGATGGTCCAGTGCCCAGGAGAGGTCCGCGACGATCCGCACGCCCCGGTGGCCCTGCCGCATGGCCTGGGCGGTCGCGTCTTTCACCCAGGTCAGCAGCGCCTCGGGCGCGAGCCCCGACCCGTTGCGCCCGGCGGGGACGGTCCGGCCGGGAGCGTGGACGACCTTCTCCCCGGAGTCCAGGCCCGCGCGGGTGAACGCGCCGACGACGTGGCTGCGCTCCTCAGGGCTCTCGTACGCGAGCCAGCAGTGGTCCCCGGGACGCAGTTCGCCGACCGGCCTCCGGATGGACCAGAGGGTCTCCATGACGCCTCCCCAGGGGCTCGCCGACCCTTTCCAGGGTACGACCGGGGACCGCCGGGATACGGGGACTGGCAAGGGTTTTCGTCGCTATCTGAAACTTTCCGTGACCCCCGGGGGCGCGTCCGCGACCTGCGTCAACGCCGGACGTGGAGGCGGACGAACGTCCCGTCCCAGCCCGCCCGCAGCTCCATCAGATCCACCAGCAGCCGTACCGTCCACAGCCCGAAGCCCCGTTCCAGGGCGGAGCCGGGCGGGACGAAGCCGACCAGCGGCCCGGCGCGCCACAGTCCGTTGTCGCCGACCTCGCACAGCAGCTCCGGCCCGTCCGCCCACACCCACGCCCCCACCGGCGGTGAGCCGTGCCGCAGCGCGTTGGCGGCGACCTCGTTGGCGGCGGTGACCAGGTGCTGCGCCGCCTGCGGGTCCAGGCCGTGCCGGAGCGCGCGTTCGCCGACGAAGGCGCGGAGGCCGTGCAGGTCGTCCGAGGTGATGGCGTAGTAGTCGGCGCCCCGCGGACGCTTGAAGGCGCGAGCGCGGTCGCACCGGCCGCCGAACACGGCGGGCTGGACGTAGTCGGTGTTGCGCACCGTGCGCCCGCGGTCCTCCAGCAGGGGGTGGGTCTGCCGCGCGTGCTCGATGATCCGCTGGGGCAGCCCGTTCACGTCGTACGGGCACAGCGCCCGCGCGTCGGCGTCGCCGAACACCACGTTGATCAGCGACTCGTAGCGGGCCCACTCCACGGTCTGCCGGGGCGTCCAGCCGTCCCAGACCGGCTCGGCCAGCGCGCGCACGCCGCGCGGCTTCTTCGACAGCAGGAGTTCCTGGTAGCTCTTCAGCGTCCGCACCGGATGCCGGTAGAAGGCATCGGAGTCGTAGAACTCGATCGCCTCCCCGTACGGTGCCAGGGCGTCGCGCAACGCGCCGAGCCCCGGCTCGCGGACGACCACGATCACGGCCTCGTCCGCCTCCACGCCCTCGGCGACGTACGGCACCGACACCGACAGGAAATGCTCGATGCCGCCGTACAGGAAGGCCCTGTGCTCCAGCGTCATGAGATGCCGCCCCCGAACCGCTCGGTCGATGCCGCGGGCCGCCGGCCACGGACGATGCCGGGCAGGCGATGCCAGCCGACCATGTCGATCACGGCCTCGACGGCGGGGGTCAGGCCGTCGAGGACGATCCGCACGCCGGCCGGGCCGTTGGCGTGCAGGGTCAGCAGGTGCAGGCCGCCCAGGTCGATGAAGGCGAGCCGGGACACGTCCAGGAGGACGACGCGGCGCCCGGCCGAGGCCCTGGCGAGCGTGTCGGCGAACACCGTGTGCCGCGCGGAGTCGAGCTCGCCCTCGACGCGCAGGCCGGGCGGGTCGAAGGTGCGCACGATGGTCAGCACCTCGTCGCTGAACTCCGGGTCGACCTCCACCAGCACCTCGTGCGTGTCGCGCAGCGCGGCCAGCTCGTCGGGCAGGCAGGCGCGCCGCTCGATCTGGCAGATCGCCATCGCCATGGTGGACGGCGCGACCGCGTCGCCCATCCGGTGCTCGCAGCCCACCATCTGGCCGAGGTCGTGCCGGCCGGGGCCGCGCAGCAGCCAGCTGTGGTCGGTGGTGATCCGTACCGCCCGGAAGCCCTGGCCGAACGCCTCGCCGCTCTCCCGGTCGATGGTCTCGGCCATCTTCTCCGGGACGAACCGGCCGTGCCCGTCCAGGCAGGCGTCCCGGTGCCCGATCACCCGCAGCTGCCGCGAGCCGAGGAAGGTCCTCAGCTCGGCTCCGGTGCGGGTGGCGATACCCGGCAGGGTCTCCGGCCCGGCCTCGGTGACGTAGACGATCTTCTCGCCCGTGTCCAGTCCCTCGCCGACGAAGCCGCCGATCACGAGATCGCGCTCCTCCGCCCCCGAGTAGGCCAGCCAGGCGTGATCACCGGGCCGTACGTCCTTCACCGGGCGTTTGGCGAACCAGTTGGTCTCCATTGCGCGTCCATGGTGGTCGGCGAGGTCACGTCAAGCGTACGCCCGCGAGCGCTGAGTCGCAGCCGTACCGTGGTGCCCCGCTCACCGGTGCGGATCTGGACGAGCGAGCACAGCAGGCGCACCGCCCACAGCCCGAACCGTCCGGGGGCGTTCGTGCCGGGCGTGGCGCCGCGCGGCGGGAGCAGCCCGGCGTCGGCGCCCGCCTTCCACCGGCCGCGGTCGGAGACCTCGCAGACCAGGGCACGGTCGTCCGGGTCGGTCCACAACGTCAGGACGATCGGCGGCGCGCCGTGCCGCACCGCGTTGGTCACCACCTCGGTGACCGCCACCAGCAGGCGTTGCAGGTGCTCGTCGCAGACCTGGGCGCGCTCGGCGAAGTCGGCCACGTACTGGCGCAGCCAGTACAGGTCCGGCCGGTCGAGCGGGATCCGGTCGGCCCCGGGCGGCGGGTCGGGCAGCGGCCCGGTGTCGCAGCGCTCGCTGAACGTCCAGGGGTCCAGATAGCCGGGAGTGGCCACGGCTTTGGTGCCCTTGACCGTCTCCGGATGGGTCTGCCGGGCCGCCGCGATGACGCCCGCGGGCAGCGTGCGCGAGTACGGGCAGAGGAACGCGGCCCCGGTGCCCTCGTACGCCAGAGTGGTCAGGGCCTCGGCGCGCTGCCATTCCAGCACCTCGGCGCGGGAGCGTCCCGTCCAGGCGGGCTCGGCCAGCATCCGCAGCCGCCGCCCCTCCCACAGCGCCGCCTCGGCGTGATTCAAGCCGTCGGCCATCGCCCGCGGGGGGTGGGTGTACCAGTCGGACGGGTCGGCGAACTCGACCTCGTCCGCGGCGGCGCCGAGCGCGTCCTCCAGGATCATGCGGCTGCCCAGCGGTGTCACCGCCAGCACGCGGTCACCCGCGTCGATCCCTTCGCGCAGGAACGGGACGGCGCCCGCGAGGTAGCCCTCCATGCCGTCATAGGGCAGCACGCGATGGGTGACCGGTTCGCTCACGACTCCACCCTGACGATCGCCACCGTGCCCGGAACCCGTCCAGCCTAGGCTTCCCCCTCACGGCCGGAAAGGGCCGGGCGCGAAAGGTATGTCGAGGCTCCGCGCGCGAACGCTAAGCTGTGCTGGCCCGCATACCCAGCGGACGTGGCGAAATAGGCATACGCGGCAGGTTTAGGTCCTGTTGGTGGCGACACCGTGGGGGTTCGAGTCCCCCCGTCCGCACTCGGTCAGTGGAGGGCTCGGCGTGGGTTCAGCGTGGGGCTCGGTGAGGGCCGTTCAGCTTCCCAGCCCCAGGTCCCGGCGCAGGCGGTCGACGTGGCCGGTGGCGCGCACGTTGTAGTACGCCTTCTCGATCTTGCCCTCGGCGTCGATGAGGAAGGTGGACCGGATCACCCCGACGACCACCCTGCCGTACAGCTTCTTCTCGCCGTACGCGCCGTACTCCTGGAGGACCTTGGCGTCGGGGTCGGAGAGCAGGGGGAAGGTCAGCCCCTCCTTCTCCCGGAACTTGGCGAGCTTGCGCGGCTCGTCCGGGGAGATGCCCACCACCGTGACGCCCGCGGCCTCCAGTTCCGGAAGGCTGCCCTGGAAGTCGACCGCCTCCTTGGTGCAGCCGGGGGTCAGTGCCGCGGGGTAGAAGTAGAGGATCACGCGCCTGCCCCGCAGCGACGCCAGGCTCACCGTGGCGCCGTCGGCGTCGGACAGCTCGAAGTCGGGGGCGACGTCGCCGGGCTCCAGCCTTTCGGACACCGGGTACCGCCTTTCTCAGTGATGGGTCGCGTCCAACCGTACCCACAACTTCTAGGGGGACGGTCTCCCGCATCCGGCACCGCCGAGGCCGCGCGGGCGTTTCCGGGGAAGACCTGCAAGACTGTTCGGATCATGTGCCGCGCAGGCCACTGGACGTACGCCCGACGATAAGGAACAGGCATGGCTGACAGGTCCCGCGATCCGGAGACGCTGGAACGGCGGATCGAGCGCACCCGCCTGGAGCTCGCCCAGACCATCGACGAGCTGGCCCAGCGGGTCAGCCCGAGCAACGTGGCGCAGCGCGGCGCCGAGCGGTTGAAGGAGGAGGCGGGTCAGGTCGCCAGGGCGGTCGGCGCGATGATGAGGCCGTCCGACGGCACGGGACCCGAGAAGGACGACGAGCCGGGGCAGGGCGGACCCGACCCGCGGGTGGTCGCGGCCGTGGGGGTCGGCGCCGCGGTGGTGGTCACCGCCCTGGTGGTCTGGAGGAGGCGGCGCAGGCGCCGTTGATCAGCCGGTACGGGGCGCCGCGCCGTTCCCGGCGGGACGGGCGCGCCCGCGTGAGCAGGTCGGCGACCGCGCGCAGCTCGGCCAGCTCCGCCCGGCACGGCCCGCACCGGGCCACGTGCGCGCGCAACTCGGCGGCCTCGGCGCCGGCGAGCCGCCCGATGGCGAGGACGCCGAGCCCGATCCGATAGTCGCCGCAGTCGCTTGCTGCTCCCACGTAAGGCAATACGTGTTCTGGCCTTGGGATGTTCACGGGACCCTAGGCGAACTGCGGGAGGTGCGCGCGGTGCGCGGCCAGTCCCTCGTCCAGGATCTTCTCGGCGGTGTGCTTGCTCTGGACGAACGGGTGCGCCATGAGCGCCTGAAGGGCGGTGCGCCGCGATCCGGTGACGGCGGCGTCGGCGGCCAGCCGCTCGTACTCGTGGATCGCCTGGGTGAGCCCCCGGACGGGACGGGGCAGCGGCCCCATGGACAGCGGCGCCGGTCCCGAACGTCCGACCAGCGCGGGGACCTCGACGATCGCCTCCGGTTCCAGCGAGGTGATCGCGCCGCCGTTCACCGTGTTGACGATCATGCGGCGGCGCTCGTCGCGGTGCAGGGCGCAGATCACGTCCACCGCGAACTCGCCGTGCTCGCCGCCGCCCCGCTCCCGGCTGGGATCGGGGTCCGGCTTGGCCGCCTCCGCCCGGATGCTGTCGTAGTACGCGGGCAGCATGGCCTGGATGTCCTCGGCGCGCGTGGTGCCCTTCTCACGCAGCTCGCGGACGACGTCCTCGTGGAAGAAGTAGTACTTGGCGTAGGAGTTGGGGAGGAAGCCCAGGGCCTTGGCCAGCTCCGCCATCCGGGCCGGGTCGCGCCACGGGGTCGCTCCGCCGCCGGGGATCTCCATGGCGTCCAGGAGGGCGGGCAGGTCGAGTTCGAGGCCGTCGAGGCGGAGCCGCTGCGCCCACGTGGCGTGGTTGAGGCCGATCCAGTCCGCCTCAAGCCGGTCGAGCGGGAGCCCGAGCAGGCCGGCCCACATCTCGGTGTCGCCGACATGCTGGTCGCACAGCCCGATGACGCGGGCGCCGGAGTGGCGGGTGACGGCGTCGGTGACCACGTTGGTCGGGTTGGTGTAGTTGACGATCCACGCGCCGGGATCGGCCGCCGCCGCGATCGACATGAGCACCGGGACGGAACGGCACGCCATCAGGAACCCGCCGGGGCCCGCGGTCTCCTGGCCCACCACGCCGTGCCGGAGCGGGATCGACTCGTCCAGGTGCCGGGCGGCCATCCCGCCGGGCCGGAACGTGGTGAAGACGTAGGACGCGCCGTCCAGCGCGGGCTTCAGGCCGGTGTGCGTGGTGACCGTGAACGCGGCGCCCCGGGCCGCGAACATCCGCCGGGCGAGACCCGCCATCAGCTCCAGATGATCGGCGTCGATGTCGTGGCAGGCCACCTCGGTCCCGTCCAGGTCGGCGGCGCGGTGCAGCAGCCCGCGGATGATCCCGGGCATGTACCCGCTTCCGGCCCCGATGATCGCCAGCTTCATCCCACGGCCCCCATGCGCAGGGTCGGCTCGGCGCGGGTGACCGAGTCGGGCCCGCTCTCCAGCTCGGTCTCCGGGATGTACGGGACGACGAAGGCGTACTGCTCCAGCACCTCGGCCGGCACCTCGCCCGACTCGCCGAACGCGGCGATCTCCCCCCAGCAGGGCGCGCCGAGCGAGCCGCTGCGGTGCCGCACCGACAGCCCGGCGCACAGGTTGGCGAAGCGCAGCCGCTGTTCGAGCGGCCATCCGGCGAGGGTGCCGAACACGAATCCGGCGGCGAACACGTCGCCGGCGCCGGTCGGGTCCAGCGCCGTGACGGGCAGCGCGGCGGCGTGGGCGCGTTCGCCGGTGGACGAGTCGATCGCGGTCGCGCCGCCCGCCCCCTGCTTCACCACGACCACGGGGACCCGTTCGGACAGCGCCTCCAGGGCGTCCTCGGGCGTGCGGGTACGGGTGTAGGCCATCGCCTCGACGGCGTTGGGCAGGAACACGTCCACGTCCTTGAGACGGTCCAGGACGTCGGTCGACCAGGTCTCGGTGGGGTCCCACCCCAGGTCGGCGAAGACCAGCGCGCCGGTCGCGCGCAGCGCCAGGGCCCATTCGGGGACGGGACGCTCGATGTCGACGAAGCAGGTGGCGGCGCGTGGTAGCGGGGGCGACGCCGTGGCGACCAGGTCGCCGGAGGGCAGCGGCAGCGGGCGGGTGTAGGTGACCATGCTGCGGTCGGAGGCGTAGGCCAGCGACACCGTCACCGGGGTGGACCATCCGGCGACCTGACGCGCCCAGCGCAGGTCGACGTTCTCCTGCTCGGACAGCGTCCGCCACAGGTAGGCGCCGAACATGTCGTCGCCGAACGCGGCGGCGAGCCCCGTGCGCAGGCCGAGCCGGCTCATCGCGACGGCGATGTTGGCGACGCCGCCGGGCGCCGAGCCGAGCCCGTCGGTGACCAGCTCGGTGCCCGGCGGCGGCAGCCCCGGCAGCCCGGTGAAGATCATGTCCATGAAGACCTGGCCGGTCAGGAACACGTCCAGATCGCGCTGTGCCGTCCCGGGGTCCCGGCGCTTGTGCAGGAGGTCCCCGGCCGGCCCCCGCTCGGCGCAGGGGTCGGTGAGCGGCGGAAGGGGCGGTTCGGATTCCGGCAGTCCTCGTGTCATGTGGTGTCCCCCGTGTGCCGGTGCTAGCCGAGCTCCGGAGCGGTGGCGGTGAAACGGGCCTCCACCGCGGCCCGGACGATCTGCGTGGCGGGCTCCAGGTCGATCGGCGGCGGCTCGCCCGCGTCGGCCGCGCCACGGGCCGCCATCAGCGACACGCCCTCGGTGTGCGGGCGGGTGTCCCCGGTCAGCCCCTCGTCCGCCAGCTCCACCAGCCCGGTCAGCCGGGAGCCGAGCGCCTCGGCGTAGCTGCGGGCGCGCTCGACGGCCTCGTGCGCCGCCTGCCGCGCCGCCCGCTTGTAGACCTCGCTGTCGCGGCGCAGCCCCCAGTCGGGCCCGTGGACGAAGGTGCGCTCCAGGTCGCCGAGCCTGGTCACCAGCTCGCCGAGCACCGCGAAGTCGGCGACGACCAGCCGGATCCAGACGGTGCCCTGGTAGGCGCGGATCTCGCCCTCCTTGCGCCCCCCGTACCTCAGCCGCGGCGTGATCGACAGCCCGCCGGTGTCCAGCTTCTCGATCGCGTCCCCGTACGACCTGATCAGGTCGAGCGCGGCCTGGTTCCGCTCCGTGAGCCGCTCCAGCGCCGTGCGCCGGTCCCGTTCCTGCGACTGGACGTGCACGGACAGCCGCGCGATCTCCGGCTCCACCTCAAGGACGGCCTCGCCGCGGACCCCGATCAACGGTGCGTCGGTCATACCGGCCAACGTAGCCGCTGGAGCGCGGTCCAGGTCAAAGAAACGTGCCGCCCTCGCCGCGGTAGGTGGGGACGGTCCGGACGAGCCGGTCACCGTCGATCAAATGCAGCTCGGCGAAGCGCTCGCACAGCTCGCCGGCCTTGGTGTGCCGGAACCACACCCGGTCGCCGACGCGCAGGAGATCGGCGGCGGGGCCGAGCAGCGGGGTCTGCACCTCTCCCGCGCCCTCGTCGGGGTCGAAGGACAGCCCGGACGGCAGGTACGGCTGGGGCAGCCGCATGGGGTCGCCGGGGCCCGAGGCCAGGTAGCCGCCGCCGAGGCAGGTGGCCACGCCCGGACCGGGGCGGCGCACGACAGGCAGGGCGAACAGCGCGGCGGGCCGCCCGCGGAAGTTGGAGTAGTGGTCGAACAGGTGCGGCTGGTACAGCCCGGAGCCCGCCGCGATCTCGGTGACGGCCTTCTCCCGGGCGGTGGTCTCCACGCTGCCGGTGCCGCCGCCGTTGACGAACTCCAGGTCCGCCAGCTCCCGGACCGCCTTGACGATCTTCGACCGGCGGATGGCCAGTTCGAGGCGGGACCGGCGCTGCATGGCCTGGATCGCCCGTGCCCGCGCGGGCCTGCCGGGCGGGCGGTCGCCGACGCCCGCGATCTGCGCCTCGTACGCCATGAGCCCGACCAGCCGCAGTCCCGGCCGCTTGACGATCCGCTCGGCGAGCCCGCGCACCTGCTCGGGGGAGTGCAGCGGTGATCGCCGCGCGCCGAACCGCAGCCGCCCGCCCAGCGGCCGGTACGAGGCGTCGATGTCGACGCACACCCGTACCGGGCGCCCGCCCGCGGCCTCCTCGATCAGGTCGAGGTGCGCGTCCGAGTCCACCATCAGCGTGACGGTGGCGGCGGCGCGCTCGTCGGCGGCCAGCGCGGCGACGGCCGCGCGGTCCGCCGTCGGGTAGGCGACCAGGATGTCGTCGCTGGTCTCGTGGCGTGCCAGCCACAGCGCCTCGGGGAGCGTGAACGCCATGATCCCCGCGAACCCGTCCATCGCCAGGACCTCGTCCAGGAGGGCGCGGCAGCGCACCGACTTGCTGGCGACGCGGATCGGCTTGCCCGCGGCGCGGCGCGTCAGCCCGGCGGCGTTGGAGCGGAAGGCGTCCAGGTCCACGACGGCCAGGGGGGCTTCGAGCCCGGCGGTCGCGGCGTCGTATCGGTCCCGGAGGTTCATGGGCGTCACAGTGCCACAGTGCGGGCGGTAAAGCGAAAATCCCTCGTATTACTTCCCTCGTTCTCGGGTGGCCGCGCCCTTCCCGTCCCGGTCTTCCGTCCACCGGTAAGCCTGCTGGTGAACGGGTGTGGGACGCGTAGGCTTCAAAGGGTGTCCGAATATGTACTGACCCTCTCGTGTCCCGACCGTCCCGGGATCGTCGCCGCCGTCTCCGGGCTGCTCGCCGAGCGCGGATGCAACATCCTCGAAAGCCAGCAGTTCGGTGACCGGGACAGCGGCCGGTTCTTCATGCGGGTGCAGTTCGAGGGAGCGCAGGGCACCGACCCCGACGAGCTGCGCGGGGCCTTCGCCGCGCTGTCGCCCGAGCTGGGCCTGGAGTTCAGCCTGACCGACACCGCCGAGCGGCAGCGCGTGCTGATCATGGTGTCCAAGGCCGGGCACTGCCTGAACGACCTGCTCTACCGGCACCGCTCCGGCCTGCTGGACGTCGATGTCGTGGCGGTCGTGTCCAACCATCCCGACCTGCGCCCCCTCACCCAGTCGTACGGGATCGACTACCACCACCTGCCCGTGCAGGCACAGGCGGGCAAGCGCGGTAAGGCGGCGCAGGAGGCCGAGGTGCTCACGCTGGTGGACCACTACCGGGCCGACCTGGTGGTGCTCGCCCGCTACATGCAGATCCTGTCGGACGACTTCTGCGCCAAGCTGCCCGGCCGGGTGATCAACATCCATCACTCGTTCCTGCCGGGGTTCAAGGGCGCCCGTCCGTACCACCAGGCGCACGCGCGCGGGGTGAAGCTGATCGGCGCCACCGCCCACTACGTGACGCCCGAACTGGACGAGGGACCGATCATCGAGCAGGAGGTCGCCCGGGTCGACCACACCCACACGCCCGAGGACCTGATGGCCGTCGGGCGCGACATGGAGTGCCTCGCCCTGGCGCGCGCCGTCCGCTGGCATGCGGAGCACCGCGTCCTGCTGAACGGCGACCGCACCGTCGTCTTCCGCTGACGCGCGCCCGCCCCTGAGACGCCCACCCCTGAGCCGCCTCCTTTCCGGAGGGTGGCCGTGTGGACGCTGTCCGCATGCGGACGTGTGCCGCAGGTATCCGATCCGCCAATCCGGTTTCGCTCAGCGTCATCTTCCATCACCATTGGGTAACACGTGTCGGCACACCTCGGGGGTGGTGTATGGAGGGCACGCTGATCAAGAGCGTCCGTCCGGTCGTGGGGGCGGCCGGGGACGCCGAGGACGACGTCACGTCCGCCGAGGCTCACGCGGTCCGGCGGGCACGGCGCCTGGCGGCACGCGAGTTCCGGCTGTCGCGGGCGCCGCTCGCCCTGGTGGCCGCGCTGCTGCTGTTCGGCTGCGGCACGATCGCCGCGGTCGAGGTGGTGAGCGCGCTGCTGGGCGCCCCGGCCCGGCTGGTCCCGGCCGACCGTTGGGCCGCCGGCCTGCGCGGCACGGCCTGGCAGGACGGCGCGGTACGGGCCGTGGCCGTGGCCCTGGTCGTTCTGGGCGCGGCGATGGCGCTGCCGTCGCTGCTGCCGCGCCGCCTTCCGCGCGTGCTGCCGATGCGCGCCGCCGACCCGCGCGTGGCCGCGGGGATCAGCAGGCAGGCGGTGCGGCGGTCGCTGGCCGCGGCGACGCTGGCCGTGCCGGGCATCGTCCGGGCCCGGGTGCGGATGGGCGGCCGGTTCAGCGGACGGGTGTCGGTACGGGCCACCACCCGCTACCGCAACCCCGCCAACATCACCGACCTGGTGGAGGCCGCGGTGACGGCCCGGCTCGGCGAGCTGGACCTGATGGACGAGCCGCCCGTGCGCGTCCGCCTGCGCTGGCGGAAGGACTGACGGCGATGAGGGTCGAGAGCACGGTCGTCGCCGGAGCGCTGGCGCTGACGACAGGGGGAGGGGCACTGCTCCTCGGGGACGGCGCGTTCGGTGACGGGGCCGCGGCGCGCGCGGTGCTCGATCCGGCGCTGGCGCGGCTCGCCGAGCGGTACGAGTGGTTCTGGCCGTCGGCCGCGGTCGTGGCGGAGGTCGCCGCGATCACCGGGCTGGTGTGGTTCGGGATCCAGGTCAGGCGGATGGTGCTCAGGCGGCGGCCGGCGCTGGACGGCCCGACCCGGAACCTGGCGGGCGTGGCGGGTGGCGAGCTGCTGCGCGCGACCCGGCTGGTCCCCGGTGTGGTGGACGCCCGCCTGCGGCTGACCGGCACCTGGTGGAAGCCCCGGCTGCTGATGAGCGTGACCTGCGACGCCGAGGCCGTCCCCGCCGAGATCCGTACCGACCTGGTGAACGGGCCCATCGCCCGCTACCGCGCGGTGATGGCCATGCGCGACCTGATCGTGGTGATCCGGTTCCACCTGGCCCAGAGCGGCTCGTAAGGGATCATTACGGCCCGTGGCCTGAGACCGGCCCGGTGGGGGCCTTCCGGGAGGCCGCGGCCCTGGTGTGTCGCGCCGGCCCGGGCCCCGGCTCGGGCACGTGGGAGCTCGAGCCCGAACCGGGAGCCTATGGCCGTGGGTGACCGCGGGCGCGCGTTCGGTAAGGTCCTGGCCGTACCAGGGCGACTATGCGCGGACCCGCGCACGACGTCACGCTTGTGTACATTTCGTTCACGGCGGTGCCGTCCGCACCGGCGTCCCTGCCCGGGATGAGAGGTCGGGGGGTGGTAGTCGGTGTCCGGCAGGCGCTGGAGCCTGGCGCGGCAGTTGCTGGCGTTGCAGGCCGCCATCGTCGGCATCCTCGTGGTGGCCGGCGCGTACCTGGCGTCCCTGGACGCCCGGCGCGTCACCAACGAGAACGCGCGCCGCACCGTGACGACGGTGGCGCTGACCGTGGCGGACAGCCCGAGCGTCCGGGAGGCGCTCGCGCTCCCGAGCCCCACGTCGGTGTTGCAGCCGTACGCCGAGCGGGTGCGGCGTGACACGGGCGTGGACTTCATCACGATCATGAACCCGGCCGGTATCCGCTTCACCCATCCCAACCCCGAGCGGATCGGGGGGCACTTCGTCGGCAACACCGGACCCGCCCTGGCCGGGCGCACCTTCACCGAGACCTACACCGGGACGCTCGGCCCGTCCGTCCGCACCGTCACGCCGGTGATGGACGCGCGGCGCCGCGTGGTGGCGCTGGTGGCGGTCGGCATCACCATCCAGACGATCTCGGCGGAGCTGCGCGAGCGGCTGGTTCCCCTGGTGGCGGTGACCACCGGGGTGCTGGCGGCCGGGATCGGCGGGAGCTGGCTGGTGGCGGCGCGGCTGCGGCGGCAGACCCGCGGGGTGGCGCCGTCGGAGCTGCGCGGCATGTTCGACTACTACGAGGCGATCCTGCACGCGGTGCGCGAGGGCCTGGTGCTGCTGGACGGCAACGGCCGGGTGGAGCTGTGCAACGACGCCGCCCGCGAGCTGCTCGACCTGGACGGGATCCCGGACGGCCGGCCCGTGGACGCGCTGGGCCTGCCGTCCGAGCTGGTCGCCGCGATGACCTCGGCCGAGCCCCGGTCCGACGAGCTGCATGTGGGCGACACCCGCGTCCTGGTGGTCAACACCGCGCCGGTGCGCTCGCGGGGCCGCGCGATGGGCAACGTGGTCACCTTGCGCGATCACACGGAGCTCCAGGCGCTGATGGGGGAGCTGGACACGGTGCGCGGGTTCGCCGAGTCGCTGCGCTCGCAGGCGCACGAGGCGGCCAACCGGCTGCACACCGTGGTGTCGCTGGTGGAGATGGGCCGTCCAGCGCAGGCGGTGGAGTTCGCGACGGCCGAGCTGCGCACCGCGCAGCGGCTCACCGACCGGGTGGTCGGCTCGGTGCGCGAGCCGGTGCTGGCGGCGCTGCTGCTCGGCAAGTCGACGGAGGCGGCCGAGCGCGGCGTCGACCTGGTGGTCGCCGAGGACAGCGCGATCGACGGGACCTCGGGCGCGATCGCGCCCCGCGACCTGGTCACGATCATGGGCAATCTGATCGACAACGCGATCGACGCGGCCATCGAGGGCTCCCAGGACGTACCGGAGGGTATGGAATCGCAGGAGGCGCCGCGGGTGCGGGTGTCCGCCCGCGCCGGCCCGGACGGCGAGCTGGTGGTCGAGGTGCGGGACAACGGCCCCGGCCTGGACCCGGAGCGGGCGCACGAGATGTTCCGGCGCGGCTGGACGACCAAGGCGTCCGACGGCCCGGCGGGGCCGCGCGGCCTCGGGCTGGCCCTGGTCGGGCAGGCGGTACGGCGGTACGGAGGGCGGATCGAGGTGGAACGGGATGGTGGCGCGCTGATCCGCGTCCGGCTGCCGCTTCCCCGGCCCGCCGCCGTCCCCGTGGAGGCGGGTGATCCGGCGTCGTGATCCGGGTGCTGGTGGTGGATGACGACAAGGTCGTCGCCGAGGCGCACCGGCAGTACGTGGAGCGGGTCGCGGGTTTCACCGTCGCCGGGGTCGTCCACACGGGGGCTGACGCGCTCCGGTTCTGCGGGCGGGAGCCGGTGGACGTGGTGCTGCTCGACTTCTACCTGCCGGACACGCACGGGCTCACGGTGTGCCGGGCGTTGCGCGCCGGTGGCCTGGCGGTGGACGTGATCGCGGTGACCTCGGCGCGTGACCTGGCGGTCGTGCGCACGGCGGTGTCGGTCGGGGTCGTCCAGTACCTGCTCAAGCCGTTCACGTTCGCGTCGCTGCGGGACAAGCTGGAGGGGTACGCGCGGTTCCGCGAGCGCGCGGAAGGCGCGGGGGAGGTCAGCGGCCAGGCGGATGTGGACGGGCTGCTCGCCGCGTTGCGCCCCGCGGGTCAGGCGCCGCTGCCCAAGGGGATGAGCGCGCCCACCCTTGAGGCGATCACGGAGGTGCTCGCGGAG
Organism: Actinomadura sp. SCN-SB; assembly: GCF_043906805.1. Classification (NCBI taxonomy): domain Bacteria; kingdom Bacillati; phylum Actinomycetota; class Actinomycetes; order Streptosporangiales; family Thermomonosporaceae; genus Actinomadura; species Actinomadura sp. SCN-SB. The sequence goes on from NZ_JBIMPP010000001.1 coordinate 21,528, forward strand.
GCGCCGCCCGACGGGCTGTCCGCGGCGGCGGCCGCGTCCCTCACGGGCGTGTCCCGGGTGACGGCGCGCCGCTACCTGGAGTACCTCGCCGACAACGGCATGGCCCTGCGCCGCCCCACGTACGGGCAGGTGGGCCGCCCCGAGGTCAGGTTCTACCCGGTCACGCACTAGCCGCGCCCACACCGGATTCGCCCGGATTGACCTGGGTATTGTCCGGAATAGTGGTTTTATCGTGACCGAATGTGAGCATAATGCTGCACATCGACCGGCTCACCAGGGGGGATGCCGAATGAGTCAGGGAAGCGTTCAGGCGAAAGAGCGGCCCGCAGGCGCCTCCGTGCAGGACCGAGGTCACGAGTCCCAGGGGGCGCGCACGGCGTCCGGCGACGGGCAGGGAGAGCTGATCACCTCGCAGGGCCGGACGACGATCGCGGAAGCGGTGGTGGCGAAGGTGGCGGGCCTGGCGGCCCGCGAGATCGGCGGCGTGCACGACATGGGCGCGGGGATGGCCCGCGCCCTCGGCACCATGCGGGAGCGCCTGCCCGTCGGCACGAGCGACCAAAGCGCGACGCGCGGCGTCGCGGTGCAGGTCGGCGAACGGCAGGCGGCCATCGACCTCGACCTGATCGTGGAGTACGGCGCGTCCATCCCCGACCTGGCCTCGGCGGTGCGGGAGAACGTGATCGGCGAGGTCGAGCACATGTGCGGGCTGGACGTCGTCGAGGTCAACATCGAGGTGGCCGACATCCACCTGCCGGGCGAGGAGGACTCCGAGGAGCGGTCCGCCCAGACCGAGTCGAAAGTCCAGTGAACGGCCCGGCGAACGTGGCCGGGCTGCGGGAGCGCGAGCGCCGCGCCGAGCGGATCGGGGCGGCGGTGACCGCCCTCCCCGACGTGGCAGGGCTGAGCGCGGGTCCCAGGGCGCAGGTGGTGACCTACCGGGTCGGCGCCCCGTACACCGGGGTGGCCGTGCGGGACGGGGAGATCGAGGTGGGCGTGGTCGCGCGGCGCGGCCGTCCACTGCCCCAGGTCGCGGACGCGGTGCGCGGCGCCGTGCTGCCGCTGGCCGACGGCCTGCCGGTGAACGTGCTGATCGCCGACATCCAGGACGACGCCTCTTCGGGAGGGTCGGAAGGGAGCTGACATGGACGGGAAGCTGCTCTGGCCGGTCGCGGGCCTGGCCTTCGGCACGGCGCTCGGGTTCGCCGGAGCGTTCGGCGGGTTCGGGACCTTCGTGATCGTCCTGCTGCTCGGCGTCGTGGGCCTGCTGGCCGGCCGCGCGATCAGCGGCGAGCTGGACGTGGGCGACATGATGTCCGCGTTCGCGGGCAAGGGCACGGCGGGCAGGGGCGCGCAGGGCAGGGGTGAGCGGTGACGACGGGCCACGCGGCGCGCGGCAGGTCGGAGGCGCCGATGGCCGAACCGCCGCCGGCTCCGGAGCCCTCGCCCGACAGGGACGATCCGTACCACGGCGAGCGCGGCCACACCACGATCGCCGACCGCGCGGTCGAGCGGATCGTGGCCCGCGCGATGAGCGAGGACGGCGGCGGCCTGAAGCGGACCGCGCGCCCGATACGGGGCCGGATGGGCGGACCCCGCGTCGACGTGGACGTGCACGGCTCCCTGGTGACCGCCCGCGTGCAGATGGCGGTGGTGTATCCCGACCCGGTGCGCGAGGTGGCCAGGCGGGTGCGTGAGCGCGTCCGCGACCGCGTCCGCGACCTGACGGGCCTCACCGTGCGCCACCTCGACATCGAGGTGGCCAGGCTGGAACCGCTGGAGGAGCGATGACCTCGTCCGCGCCCCATGCGCAGCATGAGCTGCCGCGTGCGCTGGGTCATCCACGGTCACGGGTGGGGCCATCCCGAAAGGCCGACCGCGCGGCGCGCCGCGCGTTCCGTTCGCGCCGCGTCTGGCCGGCGCTGCTCGGCGCCCTGCTGATCACGGCGGTGGGCGCGCTCACCGCGATCGAGACGGTCTCCGGGCTGGTCGGCGAGCCGTCCCGGCTCGTCCCCTACGACCGGGTGACCTCGTGGGCGGCCGGGACGCCGTGGAAGGACTGGCTCGCGCTGCTGATCTCGGCCGTGCTGGCGCTGCTCGGCCTGATCTTCCTGTGGGCGGGGCTGTGGCCGGGACGCGGGCGGCTGGTCCCGCTGCACGGCGACAACCCCGGCCTGATGGTGGGCGTCACCCGGCGCGGGCTCAAGCGCGCGGTCGCCTCGGCGGCCGAGTCCGTCGAGGGCGTGTCGCGCGTCCGCCGGGTCGGGCTGAGACGGCACCGGGTGAAGGTCGTCGCGGCCACCGCGATGCGCGAGGAGCACGACCTGCGCGGCTCCGTCACGGACGCGGTACGGCGGCGGCTGGAGGAGATCGGGCCCATGCCGAGACGGCGCGTCACGGTCGTGATCAAAACGGCCGAGGACTAGGGGGACAGGAGCCGCCATGGACCGCCACGCGTCCCGTATCAACCATGTGGGGCTGACGCTGCTCGGGCTGATCCTGCTGGCCGCCGGGGTGGCCGCGCTGACGCGCGGGCTCGGCGCCTTCGGGGGGACGGCGGCGTCCGAACCGCTCATCACCGGGGCGATGCGCCGGTACGCCGCCGAGCAGGCGTGGTTCTGGCCCGTCGTCGCCGCGTGCGGGGTCGTCCTGGCGCTTCTGGGGCTGCTGTGGCTGATGGCGCAGGGCCGTTCGGAGCGGCTGCCGGCCCTGACGCTGGAAGAGGACACCGGCGAGGGAAGCACCCACCTGTCGGACAAGGCGGTCACGAAGGCGCTGGAGGACGAGATCGCGGCGTACCCGGGCGTCCGGAACGTCAGCGCGCGGCTGCTGGGCCGGTCCAAGCGGCCGCGCCTGCGGCTGAACGTCACCTACGGATGGGACGCCGACCTGGTCGCGTTGCGCCGCCGCATCGACGAGGAGGCCGTCGACCGGCTCCGCACCGCCCTCGAACGCGAGTCGCTGCCCACGGTGGTGCGGCTGAGCCTGGTTCCGGGAGGGCACGGGCGCAGGGTCGTGTGACCCTCCCGACAGTGGGTTTTCTTTTCCAACTCACTGCGCTAGCGTGTCGGTTGGATTTTCCAACTCACTACGGGAGGCGATGTGGGCCCGTCCCCCCGATCCGTGGGCACCGCGGCGGCGGTCGTCGCCGGCGTGGCGATGGTCAACCTGGACCTGTTCATCGTCAACGTCGCGCTCCCCGAGGTCGGGGAACACTTCGCCGGCGCCTCGCTGGCCTCCCTCTCCTGGGTGCTGAACGCCTACGCGGTCATCTTCGCGGCCCTCCTCGTCCCCGCGGGGAACCTCGCGGACCGCACCGGGGCACGCCGCGTCTACCTCTGGGGCATCGCCGTCTTCACGGCCGCGTCCGCCCTGTGCGCGTTCTCCCCGTCCGTATGGGCGCTCGTCGGCGCCCGCGCCGTCCAGGCCGCCGGGGGCGCGCTGCTCATACCCGCCTCGCTCGGGCTGCTGCTGGCCGCCGCCCCTCCCGAACGGCGCGTCGCGGCCGTCCGCGGCTGGACGGCGATCGGCGGGCTCAGCGCCGCGCTCGGCCCGGCCGCCGGCGGGCTGCTCACCGGCGCCGACTGGCGGTGGGCGTTCCTGGTGAACGTTCCCGTCGGCATCGCCGTGCTCGCCGCCGGACCGCGCGTGCTGCCCTCCGTGCCCCCCGCCGAACGCGGCCCGCGCCCGGACCTGCTCGGCGCCGGCCTGCTCACCGTCGCCGTCGCGGCGGTCGCGCTGGGACTGGTCAAGAGCGGCGACTGGGGCTGGGGGTCGGCCGAGGTCATCGGCTCCCTCGCCGGCGCGGCCGTCCTCGCCGCCGGGTTCGTCGCGCGGTCGGCGCGGCACCCCGCGCCCGTGCTGCCGCTGTCCCTGCTGCGCGTGCGGTCGTTCAGCCCCGCCACGTTCGCCAACGTCCTGTTCGCGGTGGCGTTCGTCGCGATGCTGTTGTCGGCCGTGCTGTGGTGCCGGCAGGTGTGGCACTGGGGGCCGCTCCGCACCGGGCTGGCGGTGGCACCCGGGCCGCTGATGGTGCCGCTGCTGGCGATCGGCATCGGCCCGGTCGCCCGCAAGGTCGGCTCGGGACCCGTCGCCGCCATCGGCTGCCTCGTCTTCGCCGCCGGGATCGGATGGTGGTACGCCTGGATGGACACCGGCTACGCCCCCGGGATGTTGCCCGGCATGATCCTCACCGGAATCGGCGTCGGCCTCGTCCTGCCCACCCTGATCGGCGCCGCCGTCGGGGCGCTGCCGCCGCGGTCCTTCTCGACCGGCTCGGCCGTCGTCACCATGGCCCGGCAGCTCGGCACCGTCCTCGGCATCGCGCTGCTGGTGGCCGTCCTCGACACCGCGGGAGGCCCGGACGACTTCGGGGACGGCTGGCTGCTCATCCTCGCGGCGACCGCCGCCACCGCGGGCTCCTGTGCCCTGCTGCGCCGTCCCCGCACGGCGCCCGTCTCCGAACCCACCCCGGCCACCACCGCCTAGGAGGACGCCGTCATGCGTGACGCCGTGATCATCGAAGCCGTCCGTACGCCGATCGCCAAGGGCAAGCCCACCGGCGCCCTGCACGACTCCCACCCCGCCGACCTCCTCGCCCGCGCCCTGGTGACGCTGGTCGAGCGGGCCGGCATCGACCCCGCCCAGGTCGACGACGTGATCGGCGGCGCCGTGACCCAGGCGGGCGACCAGGCCGCCAACATCACCCGCACCGCCGTCCTGGCCGCCGGGTTCCCCGAGAGCGTGCCCGCGATGACGGTGGACCGGCAGTGCGGCTCGTCCCAGCAGGCCGTCCACATCGCCGCGCAGGGCGTGCAGAGCGGCGCCTACGACATCGCCATCGCGTGCGGGGTGGAGTCGATGTCCCGGGTGCCGATGGGCTCGGCCGTCCTGCCCGGCACCGACCCGTTCGCCCCGCTGCGCACCCGGTACCCGGACGGGCTGGTCGGCCAGGGCATCAGCGCCGAACTGATCGCCGCCCGCTGGAAGCTGTCCCGCGAAGAGCTCGACGCGTACGCCTACGAGTCCCACCGCAGGGCCGCGCAGGCTTACGCGAACGGCGAGTTCGACCGCGAGCTGGCCTGGAAGGCCCCGGACGAGACGGTACGGCCGTCCACCACCCCCGAGATCCTCGCCGGGCTCAAGCCCGCCTACTACGATCCGCGGATCGCCGAGCGCTTCCCCGAGATCGACTGGCGGATCACCGCCGGCAACGCCTCGCCGCTCAACGACGGCGCCGCCGCCGTCCTCATCATGGGCGCCGACGTCGCCGAGCGCCTGGGCCTGCGTCCTCGCGCCCGCTTCCGCGCGTTCGCCGTCACCGGGGACGACCCGCTGCTCATGCTCACCGCGATCATCCCGGCCACCGCCAAGGTGCTGGACAGGGCCGGCCTGCCGCTGTCCGCCATCGACCTGTTCGAGGTGAACGAGGCGTTCGCGTCCGTCGTGCTGGCCTGGCGGCACGAGACCGGCGCCGACCTGTCCCGCGTCAACGTCCGCGGCGGGGCCATCGCCATCGGCCACCCCCTCGGCGCCAGCGGCGTCCGCCTCCTGACCACGCTCCTGCACGCCATGGAGGACCGGGACGCCCGCCTGGGCCTCCAGACCATGTGCGAGGCCGGCGGCATGGCCAACGCCACCATCATCGAGCGTCCATGACGGACCTCGTCCCTAGGATGGAGGGCATGCCGAAGGATGCCGATCCCCGCCCCTGCTCGATCGCCGACACGCTGGAGGTCATCGGCGGGCGCTGGACGATCCTGGTGATCCGGGAGCTGTTCCACGGCGTCCGCCGGTTCGACGGCATCGCCCGCAACACCGGGGCGTCCCGCGACATCCTCACCACACGCCTCCGCAAGCTGGAGGCGTCCGGCATCGTGCGCCGCGAGCGCTACAGCGACCACCCGCCGCGCTTCGAGTACTACCTCACCTCTCGGGGCAGGGAGCTCGGCGAGGTCCTGATCGCGCTCATGAAATGGGGCGACCGCTACCTCAACCCCGACGACCCGCCCGTCCGCTGGCACCATTCCTGCGGCGAGTTCCTCGAACCGGTCACGGTGTGCGCCCACTGCGGCGAGCCCGCCTTGGCCGGCGCCCACACCCCGGTGGGCCGGGGCGTCATCTCCTCCCGGCCGACGTCATGAGGGTGCGCCGGCGAACGGACGCGGACCTGGCGGCCGTCCGCGCTTTCCTCGCCGAGAACCACAGCGACAGAGTGGCCCGCCGAGGAGAACTCCTTCACCCCTTGGAGCATCCGGCGTTCGTGGCGGAGAGCGAAGAGGGACGGCTCTTGGGCGTGCTCACCTACGTCCCGGACGAGACCGGACGGCAGTGCGAGATCCTGACGCTCCATACCACCGAACAATGGCACGGTACGGGTACGGCTTTGATCGAGGCCATGGAACGGTGGGCGGCGGAGCACGGCATCGACCGTCTCTGGCTCATCACGACCAATGACAATGTCGATGCCGTGCGCTTCTACCAGCGCCGAGGGTTCCGGCTCGCCGCACTGCACCGCGACGCCGTCACCGAGTCACGCGCCCGGCTGAAGCCCGAGATCCCCCTGACCGGCGAGTACGGCATTCCGATCAGGGACGAACTGGAACTGGACCGCAGCCTTGGTGATGCTGGATGGCGCGATAGGTGAGGGAGGCCCGGCGGGCCTGTCTCAGCGGGTGTCTTCGACCACGCACAGGGCCGCCGCGATCTCCTTGATCTCGATCGTCGAGCAGGAGGTCGCGATCCGCAGCACGAGATCGAACGCCTCGTCGTCGGAGAGGGTGGGGCGCTTCCCGTTGAGGGCCAGCATGACGCGGGCCGCCGTCCAGCCGGTTCGCTTGTTGCCGTCAAGGAACGCGTGATTGCAGATCACCGAGTGCATCAGCGCCGCGGCCTTCTCGTCGACGGTGGAGTACGCCTCCATGCCGAAGGCGACGGTCGCCGGGCGCATCGCCGATGAGGACACCAGTCCGGCATCACGGACCGCCGCGGTGCCGCCGAGGACCGCGGCGTTGATGTCGATAAGGTCGTCCGCCGTCAGGTACTCGGTCATGCGTCCGCGAGCCGATCGAGAAGCGCGGCGTCCTCGGCCATCACCTGCGCCGTCACGGCGCGGACGCGGGCACGGTGCGAGCGCAGCCGGGTCCATTCCTCCACGGCTTGGACGACGGCGGAGTTGACGGATATGTGCTCATCCTCGGCGGCCTTGACCAAGAGGGCGTCGATCTCGTCGGGGATACGGATGCTGCGGGTCGTCATGAGGTCCAGCATACCGAAATGGTATCACAACGCTCCGTCAGCATTCGACTACATTAACGGCAAGTCCGCCACGTGCGGTCTCCTTGTATTTGTCGAGCATGTCGCGGCCGGTGTCCTTCATGGTCTTGATGGCGCGGTCGAGGGAGACGAAGTGGCGGCCGCTCGAAGGACAGGTGCTCGCCCACGACGAACGGGATCTCGCGGGTGCCGAACAGGCGCAGGGAGCCGCGCGAGCGGATCGCGGCGAGGCGCTCGTCCACCGTGTCGACGTCGACCAGTTCGGGCCTGTCGCCCTCCAGGCCGAGGGCGACGGCCTTGTCGCTGCCGTGCCCCTTGCCGGTGAGGCCCAGCGACCCGTACAGGATCACCCGCACGACGGCGGTCTTCTCCACCAGGCCGTCCCGGCTCAGACCGTGCGCGAAACGGTGCGCCGCGACCATCGGCCCGCCCGTATGGGACGAGGACGGGCCTATGCCGACTTTGAAGAGGTCGAAGACGCTGATGGCCATGGGGTCCACCTCGCCCGCCCCGGTCCCTCTGAGCGAAGGACCGGGCGCGGGTGTCGGCTAGAGGTTCGGATACAGCGGATGCAGGTCCGCCAGGTTCCGGACGCGCTCGGCCAGCGCGTCCTCGTCGTAGGACGGTTGCAGCGCCAGCGCGATGATGTCCGCGACCTCGGTGAAGTCCGCGGCGGTGAAGCCGCGGGTGGCCAGGGCGGGCGTGCCGATCCGCAGGCCGGAGGTGACCATCGGCGGGCGCGGGTCGTGCGGGACGGCGTTGCGGTTCACGGTGATGCCGATGCCGTGCAGCCGGTCCTCGGCGTCCCTGCCGGTCAGCTCGGACTCCACCAGGTCGACCAGGACCAGGTGGACGTCGGTCCCGCCGGTGAGCACCTTGACGCCGGCCTTGGTGGTGTCCTCGGCCAGCAGCCGCTCGGCGAGGATCTTGGCGCCCTCGACGGTGCGCCGCTGCCGCTCCCGGAACCCCTCGGACCCGGCGATCCGCAGCGCCACCGCCTTGGCGGCGATCACATGCTCCAGCGGGCCGCCCTGCATGCCGGGGAACACCGCGGAGTTGATCTTCTTGCCGTACTGTTCGCGGGACAGGATCAGCCCGCCGCGCGGGCCGCCCAGCGTCTTGTGCGTGGTGGTGGTGACGATGTCGGCGTACGGGACGGGCGACGGGTGCAGTCCCGCGGCGACCAGCCCGGCGAAGTGCGCCATGTCCACCATGAGCAGCGCGCCCACCGAGTCGGCGATCTCCCGGAACCTCGCGAAGTCCAGGTGCCGCGGGTACGCCGACCAGCCCGCCACGATCATCTTGGGCCGGTGCTCGGCCGCCAGCGCCGCCACCTCGTCCATGTCGACCAGGCCGTCGGAGGAGCGCACGTGGTACGGCACCACGTTCAGCACCTTGCCGGAGTAGTTCAGCCGCATGCCGTGCGTGAGGTGGCCGCCGTGCGCCAGATCCAGGCCGAGGATGGTGTCGCCGTGCTCCAGCAGCGCGAAGTACACCGCCGTGTTGGCCTGGGCCCCGCTGTGCGGCTGGACGTTGGCGTGCTCGGCGCCGAACAGCTCCTTGGCCCGGTCGATGGCGAGCTGCTCGGTGACGTCCACGTACTCGCAGCCGCCGTAGTACCGCTTGCCCGGATAGCCCTCCGCGTACTTGTTGGTGAGGACCGACCCCTGCGCCTCCAGCACCGACACCGGCGCGAAGTTCTCCGAGGCGATCATCTCCAGGGTGGACTGCTGCCGGTCGAGCTCGGCCGCGACCGCCCTGGCCACGTCGGGGTCGACGGAGGCCAGCGGGTCGTTCAGCGGGTCATGCAGAGGGGTGTGCGGCGGGTCGTTCAGGGGCACGTCTCAGGACTCCTCGATGAGCTTGCCGTAAGCCTCCGCGTCCAGGAGGTCGCCGGGCTCCTCGGAGATCCGCACCTTGAAGATCCACCCCTCGCCGTACGGGTCGTCGTTGATGACCTTGGGCTCGTCGATCACCGCGGCGTTGATCGCGGTGACCTCGCCGCTGACGGGCGAGTAGATGTCGCTGACGGACTTGGTGGACTCGACCTCGCCGCACGGCTCACCCGCCTCGACCGGGTCGCCCTCGCCGGGCTGCAGTTCAAGGAAGACGATCTCGCCGAGGGCGTCGGCGGCATACGCGGTGATGCCGATGGTCACGACGCCGTCCTCGGTGTCGAGCCCGGCCACCCATTCGTGCTCTTCGCTGTAGCGCAGCTGCTCCGGAACGCTCACGATGCTTCTTCTCTCCAGCTCTGGTCTCAGGAACGCTTGTAGAAGGGCAGGTCCACCACGTCGACCGGCTCCAGCCGGCCGCGGACGTCCACCGCCAGCCCGGTCTCCGTCACGGCGCCGTCCACGTACGCCATGGCGATCGGCCTGCCCAGTGTGGGCGACGGAGCGCCGCTCGTCACCACTCCACACGGCGTGCCGCCGGACGAGACGACGTCGTACCCCTTGCGGGGGGCGCGCCTCCCGCGGGCCACCAGCCCCACGAGCCTACGGCCTGGAGGGGTCTGCGCATGGACGGCCAGCGCCGCCTTGCCCACGAAATCTCCGGGCTTGTCCAGCTTGACCACCCGGCCGAGGCCGGCCTCGTACGGTGTGGTCTCCGTGGTCAGCTCGTTGCCGTACAGCGGCATGCCCGCCTCAAGCCGCAGCGTGTCGCGCGCCGACAGCCCGGCCGGGACGACCTTCTCCTCATCGCCGGGCTTCGCCTCGGCCAGCTCGCCCCAGAGGGCCACCGCGTCCCCCGCCGACACGAACAGCTCGAAGCCGTCCTCGCCGGTGTAGCCGGTACGGGCGATCAGCGCGTCCACGCCCGCCACCTCGCCCGCCATGATGGCGTAGTACCGCAGGTCGTCCAGCGGGGCCGCGGTGTGGCGCGCCAGGATCCGCTGCGCGTGCGGGCCCTGGAGCGCGATCAGCGCGTACGCGTCCGACCGGTCCTCCACCGCCGCCTCGAAGCCCGCCGCCCGTTCGGTGAGCGCGTCGCGGACGGTCGCGGCGTTGGCGGCGTTGGCCACCACCATGAACGTCTGGTCCGCGAGCCGGTACACGATGAGGTCGTCCAGGACGCCCCCGTCCGGCGCGCAGATCATCGTGTACCTGGCCTTGCCCACCGCCATCGGGGACATGGCGCCGACCAGCGCGTAGTCCAGCGCCGCGGCGGCGCCCGGCCCGCTGACGAAGATCTCGCCCATGTGGGACAGGTCGAACAGCCCGGCGGCGGTCCGCACGGCCTGGTGCTCGGCGACCTCGCTCCCGTACCTGAGCGGCATCAGGTACCCGGCGAAGTCGACGAGGGTGGCGCCGAGGTCGCGGTGGACGTCGTAGAGCGGCGTGTGCTTCGCCGGCGAGCTGGACATGGGGTTTCGGCTCCTTCGTCACGGGCGCGTGATCCGATCGTCGCACGCGTACCCGGTCGTGTTCGGGCCTCCCCCTCTGTCATCGGCCGCGTGGCGGCGCCTGAGAGCTTCACCCCGGCCCCTCGCGGGGCGGGCGGGGCTTTCACCTTCGGCGGGGGACGACGTGTCCCCGCTTTCCAGAGGTCACCTGATCCGCGCGGTCCTGGGGCCTGAGAGGTTCCGGGGAGGAGTTGCTCCTTCGGCGTCCCCTGGCCGGCTGCCAGGGGCCATGAGCGCTCCTCGTCCTCGTGCCGTCCCAGGCGTTCGGCCCTCGGGACAGGCCGGACGAAGACCACTCAACTCTCCCGCGCGGAGTGAACGGCTGCGAGCCAGGCTAGCAGCGGCCCCACCGTGCCACCAGACGCCGCCCCCGCCCCCTGAACCACCGTGATCGTCTCATCCGTATGACCCGTCGGCCCGGGTGTGCACTGCTACGCGGTCGGGTGAGGCCCGGATCACGTAGCCTTGAACGTCTGAACGGGTTGCCGGGGAACGCCGAGGAACGGGGTGCGCATGGGCTGGCTGGCGGGAGTCTTGATCCTGTTCTTCGGCCTGATGGCGTCGATCGCCCTGCACGAGCTGGGGCACTTCTCCTTCGCCAAGCTGTTCGGGGTCCGCACCCCGCAGTTCATGGTGGGCTTCGGGCCGACGCTGTGGTCGCGGCACAAGGGCGAGACCGAGTACGGCGTCAAATGGATCCCGCTCGGCGGCTACATCCGCATGATCGGCATGCTGCCGCCGCGCAAGGGCGACCTGCCGGGCCAGGCACGGCGGCTCAGCACCGGGCCGTTCCAGGCGCTGATCGAGTCGGCCCGCGGCGCGTCGCTGGAGGAGGTCCGGCCGGGCGACGAGAACCGGGTCTTCTACGCCAAGAAGTGGTGGCAGAAGCTCACCATCATGTTCGCGGGCCCCGCGATGAACCTGGTCCTCGCGGTGATCTTCTTCGGGATCCTGCTGATGGGGATCGGCACCCCCACCCCGCAGCCGGTGATCAGCGCGGTGGCCAAGTGCGCGATCCCGGCCGACTCCCAGCTCACCGAGTGCCCGGAGGGCTACACGCCCACGCCGGCCGCGTCCGCGGGGCTGCGGGCCGGCGACCGGATCGTCAGCTACGACGGCCGGCGGATCACCGACTACGACCAGCTCCAGGGCCTCATCCGCGACTCGGGCGGGCGCACCGTGGCGCTGACCGTCGAGCGGGACGGCAGGCCGGTCTCGTTCCAGGTGCCGGTCACCCGCAACCAGATGTACGACCTGGACGACCCGAAGAAGATCGTCAGCGTCGGCTTCCTCGGCATCACCCCGCTCCAGGAGCGCGAGCGCCAGGGCCCGGTGGCCGTCGCGAACTACATGGGCGAGCTGACCGCCCACACCGCGGGCGCGCTGCTGCGGATGCCCGAGAAGATGGTCGGCGTCTGGCAGGCCGCGTTCGGCGACGAGGCGCGCGACCCCAACGGCCCGATCGGCGTGGTGGGCGTCAGCAGGCTCGGCGGTGAGATCGCCGCCTCGGAGAGCCCTATCGTCGAGAAGGTCGCGATGTTCATCGCGCTGCTCGGCTCGATCAACCTCGCGGTCGGCCTGTTCAACCTGGTCCCGCTGCTGCCGCTGGACGGCGGCCACATGGCGGGCGCGCTGCTGGAGGCGATCAAGAAGTTCTTCGCCCGCGTCTTCGGCCGCCCCGACCCCGGCTATGTGGACGTGGCCAAGGCGCTGCCGCTCACCTATGTGATGGCGGCGGTCCTGATCGTGATGGGCGGGCTGCTGATCTACGCGGACCTGGTCAACCCCATCCGCTTCGCCGGTTAGCGCCGCGGGTCACGGCGGGGCCTCGGCCGGCTCGGCCCCGCTCCCTTGGGGGACGGCGTTCCGCGATGCCCGCGCATGTCACCCGGCATGATGGGGGGCCGGAGGAGCATGTCCGAGTACTTCACGCTGCATATCGACGACAGCGGCCGGCTGCCGCTGCTGGCGTTCTTCGTCGCGTTCATCGTCACGTTCGTGCTGACCCGGGTGAACGTGCGGCTGATCCGCGCCGACGTCCGCTGGTGGTTCCGCAACGTCAAGGCCGGGGACCTGCATATCCACCACGTGGTGTTCGGCGTGGTGCTGATGCTGGTCGGCGGGGTGATGGGCTTCGCGATACCGGACGCCTACCGCGGGTTCGTGGTGTCCGCGGCGGCGGTCTTCGGGGTGGGCTCGGCGCTGGTGCTGGACGAGTTCGCGCTCATCCTGCACCTCAGCGACGTCTACTGGACGGAGAAGGGCCGCGCCTCGGTGGACGCCGTCTTCGTCGCCATCGCGGTCACCGGGCTGCTGCTGCTCGGGGTGCGCCCGGTCGGCTTCGCCGGCTGGGAGCCCGGTCCGGGCAGCGGGCTGGACGGCCCCGTGCTCGTGGGGATCTATGCGGGGTACCTGGTCGTCAACCTGATCCTGGCCGTGCTCACGCTGCTCAAGGGCAAGATCTGGACGGGTCTCGCCGGGCTGTTCCTGCCCGTCCTGCTGGTGATCGGGGCGATCAGGGTGGCCCGGCCGGGCTCGCCGTGGGCCCGCTGGCGCTACGCGCCGGGCTCGCGCAAGCACCGCTCGGCGGTCTGGCACGAGGAGCGCTTCCGCCGCCCCCTCATCCGCGCCAAGATCTGGGTGCAGGAGTTCATCGCGGGCCGGCACGACCTGATCAGGCCGGAGTTCCGGCATCGCCACACCCCGTTCGACCGCGGCCGCCATCACCGCCGTACCGAACCGCCGTCGCGCAAGCCGACACGGCACAACTAGCCGGGCGGCTCGCCGGGGGAGCCCTCCTCCTTCCACAGGGACAGCACCGTGCCGATGGTGTCGGCCTCCTGGGCCGTCTTGTCCTCCCGGTAGCGCAGGACGCGGGCGAAGCGCAGCGCGATGCCCGCCGGGTAGCGGGGGCTGCGCTGGACGCCGTCGAAGGCGATCTCCACGACGAGCTCGGGCCGGACGTGAACGGTCCAGTCGTCCTCCCGGACGGCCAGCGCGCGCAGCTTCTCGGTCTGCCAGGCCAGCAGCTCGTCGGTGAGGCCCTTGAACGTCTTGCCGAGCATGACGAAGCCGCCGGTGGCCGGGTCGCGGGCGCCCAGGTGAAGGTTGGACAGCAGGCCCTGGCGGCGGCCGTGCCCCCATTCGGCGGCCAGCACGACCAGGTCGAGGGTGTGCCGGGGCTTGACCTTGATCCAGCCGGCGCCGCGGCGCCCCGCGGTGTACGGCGTGTCCGGCGACTTGATCATGACGCCCTCGTGGCCGCGCGCGATCGCGTCGTCGAAGAACGCGCGGGCGCGGGCCGGGTCGCCGGTGACGACGCGCGGCATGCGCAGCCGCTCGGGGACGACCCGGGCCAGCGCGGCGTGCCGTTCGGTGCCGGGACGGTCGAGCAGGTCGGCACCGTCCAGATGCAGGACGTCGAACAGGAAGATCGACAGCGGGACCTGGGAGGGGCTCGCGGCCCGGGTGGCGGTGCGCGCCGCGGTCACCTGGAAGGGCTGGGCGGAGCCGTCGGGGCGCAGCGCGATCAGCTCGCCGTCGAAGACCGCGTCCCGCACCGGCAGCGTGCGCAGCTCCTCGACGACCTCGGGGAGCCGGGAGGTGATGTCGTCGAGCGTGCGGGTGAAGACCCGCACCTCGGCGGGGTCGGAGCGGACATGGATCTGCGCGCGGATGCCGTCGAGCTTCCATTCGATGGCGGCGCCCATCCCGGGCGGCAGGTCGAGCTTGGCGTAGGCGTCCTCGATGGACGGGGCGGACGCGGCGAGCATCGGCTTGATGGGACGCCCCACCTGGAGGGTGAAGCGGCGCAGGCCGTCGACGCCGTCGGCGAGCGCGGCGGAGGCGACCGGGCCGAGCGAGCCGCGCAGCATGACGGCGCGGCGGACCTCGGCGGACGGGACGCCGGCGGCGGAGGCGATCGCCTCGGCCATCACCCCGTCGAGCGCGCCCTGGCGCAGCTCGCCGGACAGCAGCCGGATGAGGAAGTCCTGCTCGGCATGGGTGGCCCTGGCCATCAGCGCGGACAGCAGCGCGCGGCGGCGCGCCACCGAGCCCTTGCCCGAGACCGCGCCGATCTCGCTGAACGCGGCGTCCACCTCCGCGACGGTCAGGGACGGCTCGGCCGCCGGCGGCGGGATGTCGCGGAACGAGGCATAGCCGACGCCGATCTGCCGCTGGGGCAGCTCCCCGGAGAGATAGGCGACCACGATGGGGGCCTCGCCGGGGCCGGCGTCGCGCAGGCACTCGGCCAGGAACCCGATCTTGGCCTTGCGCGCCGACGTCCCGGCGACGGCACGGGACGTACGGGCGATCTCGCTGAGCAGCACGTTTCCATTGTGCGTCCTGAGTACGACATCGGATCCGCCCGAGGTCGGCCCGGGTGAAACGGGTGTCCTCGGAGTTGGGTGATTGGCGCCCCGCGGAGCACCGCGGAGCCCTGGCGGGGTGAGGGTCCGGCTGTTTACCTTCGAGGGGTACGGCTGGCGATCAGCGGAGTCGGCAAGAGGAGTGTGGAGTGGGCGGCCTTCAGCGTTCGCCGGAACCGTTCCAGCGGGTGTACTCACCGCCGGAACCGCCGGCGCCCGCGCGCCGGCCGCGGGTGCTCGTGCTGCTGGTGGCGGCGGCCGCGGTGGTGCTGACGGCGGGCGGTGTCTTCGTCCTGCTGCCGGACGGGGAGCCCGGGGGCCGCGGCGACCGTCAGGCGTCGGTCGGCGAGGCCGCGCCGTCACCGTCCTCCCCGGAGGCGCCGGGACCCGAGCCGATCACCGCGCTGCCGCCGCCGTGCGAGACGGTCCCGGCCGCCACCGTACGGAGCCTGGTTCCGGGCGCGCAGCGGCGGGCGAGCGCCAATCAGACCCTCACCACCTGCACGTACTCCTCGGGCAGCGACGGGTTCCGCTGGCTGCGGGTGGAGGCGCACCTGTACTCGCCCGCCAACACGCCCACGCCGGTCGAGGACGCCAGGCGCTACTACGGCGCCCAGTGGACGCAGGCCCACAACGCGACCCTGGAGCGGACGGTGAGCCTGGCCAGGCATCCGGGCATGGGGGACGAGGCGTACCGCTGGTTCAAGGAGGACCGCGGGCAGCCGACCGTGGTGGGCCAGGTGACGGTCCGCCTGCGCAACACGGTGATCACGGTCGGGTACAGCGAGCGCAGCGGCGGCGCCGGCGGCGCGGAGGCGCGCGAGGAGGCGTGTCTGGACAAGGCCACCAGGGTCGCCCGCGAAGTGCTGCGGGCCTTCCGTTAAATCATTTCTGACCTGGATTGGCCGAACCCGCCATGATCGCTCCGAATTACTTCTAGGCTCTCCCTGTTTAGAAAACGATACGCCAGAGGGAGGCAACATCGTTATGGCCGCGCGGCCGGGAGGAGTGTCCTGGGTCAGGTGACGCTCACGATGGAGTGAGCGTCGGTCGGCGGGCCGCGGAGCGGAAACGCTCCGCGGCCTTTCTCATGCCCGTCGCCGAAACTCCGTGGAATGGCGGAGTAATGTCTACCGTCAGAAAAATGCCCAACGTTCGATTGCCGCTATGGTGGAGCCCGGTGGCCCCCTGGGACGGAAGGCGAAGCCGAAGTGGAACCGGTGACGGTCTGGTGGGCGGAGCTCGGCGCGGCCCGCCCCGCGCTGCTCGGTCTGGCCGGCCTGCTCGACCCGGTCGAACGCGCCCGCAGGGATCGCTACCTGCGGGACGCGGACAGGGACCGGTTCACGCTCGGGGTGGCGATGACCAGGCTGGCGGTCGCGGGACGGCTCGGCCTGCAACCGGAACGCGTCCCCCTCACCCGCGCCTGCCGGGACTGCGGCGAGCCGCACGGCCCGCCCGTCGTGGACGGCGGCCCCCACCTTTCGGTCTCGCATTCCGGCGACCGGGTCGCGGTGGCGGTGTCGCCGCATGGGCCGCTCGGCGTGGACGTGGAGGAGGACAGCGGCAGGATCGGCGACGACATCGCGCGTCAACTGCTGGCCGGCGACGAGCCCCCGGGCGGTCGCGCGGGGCTGCTGACGTACTGGACGCGCAAGGAGGCGTTGCTGAAGGCCACCGGCGACGGGCTGCGCGTCCCGCTCAGGAAGGTTCGCGTCTCTGCGCCGGACGAGCCACCACGATTGCGCCTTTGGGACGGTCGTCCCGGGCTTGCCGAGCGGATCATGATGCGCACCCTCGACCCGGGCCCCGGGTACGCCGCCTGCCTCGCGCTGCTGGACCATCCCGAGGGCGTGCCGGTGCGCGAGCGTCCCGTGGCCGAGCTGCTCAGGCCGCGAGCAGACCTGCCTTGACCCACACCTTGCGGGCCGGGCCGTCCAGGAACCCGACCTCCTCGAAGAGGTCGGTGCACCTGCGGAACGCCCAGGCCATGGTGGCGCGGCGGTGCGGGCTGCGCGCGGCGACCCGGCTCGCCACCTTCGGGTCCAGGCCCACGGCCTCGTAGCACGACGGGTGAATGAGCCGCGTGGCCATCGCCCGGGTGGCCTGCGCGAGCCCGAAGGCGGCCATCCGCCGCCGCGCGGGATGGGCTTCCGCGACCAGCCGCTTGAGCTCCTCCCTCGCGTACTTGATGTGCCGGGCCTCCTCGATCACATGGATCCTGGTGACCTGGCGGACCATCGGCTGGACGTCCTCGTCCGGGAACGTCAGGCGCTGGAAGGCGTCGGTGAACTCCTCGATCACCAGCGTCCCGGCGAACGTGGGCAGCGGGTCGTAGGCGGCCATGAACAGCTTGCCGAGCTGGTAGTCGATGGCGCGCGGGCGGTGGGTGCGCAGCCCGCAGGTCCGCACCATCCGGCCGAACATCTTCGAGTGCCGGCACTCGTCGGCGATCTCGGTGAGCGCGTAGGCGACGTGGTCGCTGTCGTAGCGCCGCCGGTAGGAGTGCTGGACCAGGGCCTGCATGAGCAGCAGTTCCGACCAGATGCCGAAGGAGGCGATGCTGCACATCTCGTGCTTGGTCAGCTCCACCCGCCGGCGGTGGCTGAGGCCGTCCCACAACGGGGTCTCGTAGAGGGACGCGAGCTGCGGCGGGGCGTAGAAGCGGTCGGGGTCCTGCGGCGCGTCCCAGTCGACGTCGGTGTCGGGGTCGAAGGAGTGCTTGCGGGAGGTCTTCAGCAGCCGTTCGGCGACCACCTCCCGGTCGGTGAGCTCCAGCGTGTGGTCGCCGTCCCGGCAGCGGATCGTGGCGGTCCAGGTGCCGGGACGGGAGCGGCGGCCGTTCGGCGGAGCGGGCACGGCCATGGTCGCCTCCTTGGCGTGGCGTGTCAGCGTGGTGTCGGTATCCGGGCGAGCATGCGCAACGCGCGCGGGGAGAGCCGGGACAGCGCGTACAGCAGGTGGCCCTCGACGTTGACGGGGACGACCGGGCGGTTCTCGATGATGGCGTCGACGATCCGCTCGGCGACCTTCTCGGGCGGGTAGCCGCGCCTCTGGAGCCCGCGGTCCAGCCGCTCCCTCATCCGCTGGACGCCGGCCTCGTCCACGCCCACGATGGTGGCGTTACGGCCGATGCCGGTGCTGGCGAAGCCGGGGCACACCGCGGTGACGCCGATCCGCAGGCCCGCCAGTTCCGCGCGCAGGCTGTTGCTGAGCTGGAGCACGGCGGCCTTGGTCATGCAGTACGCGCCCAGGTCGCGGTGGGGCGCGAAAGCGGCGGCCGAGGCGATGTTGACGATGTGGCCGCCGAGGTTGGGCCTGTCCGGTTTGACGGGCAGGGCGCGGACGCGGTCGGCCATCTGCCGTCCGAACAGCCGTGAGCCGTGGACGACGCCCCACAGGTTGACGCCGACGATGCGCCGGAGGTCGTCGAGACCGGTCTCCAGGAACGGCCCGGCGACCGCGATGCCCGCGTTGTTGACGACGATGTCGGGGACGCGCCTGGCGTCCTTGATCTCCGCCGCGAACTCCTCCATCGCGGCGGCGTCGGCGACGTCCACCTGATAGGCGGCGCCGTCCGCGCCCAGCGACTTGGCCATGGCGATGGTGCGCTCGGCGGCGGGCAGGTCGATGTCGGCGGCGATGACGGTGGTGCCGCGCTCGGCCAGCGCGAGCGTGGTGGCGCGGCCGAACCCGCTGCCCGCTCCGGTGACGACGGCCAGCGCGCCGTCGAAGTGCGCGAGGGGCATGCCCGCCTCCTGGTCTCCCGGGGTGTTCACGAGGAGAACGTACAATGTACGTACCGTGTCATGCGCTACTTACCGGTGTCAATGGACTCGGTGTCAATAAGGCCGGGAGGGCGGATGGGCCTGACCCGTGACCGGATCGTCCGCGCGGCCGTGGAGCTGATCGAGCGGGACGGGCCGGACGCGCTGTCGATGCGCGCGGTGGCCGGGCTGCTCGGCGTGGCCGTCATGTCCCTCTACAACCACGTCCCGAACAAGGCCGCGCTGCTGGAGGGCGTGGCCGCGCACGTCGTCGCCGGCATGGATCTCGACGGCATGGATCTCGACGGCGAACCCGACGAGGACTGGCGGGCCCGCGCGCGGACGCTGGTGCGGGCGTTCCGCAAGGTCGCGCACGACTACCCGCGCTGCATGACGGTCGTCCTCACCCATGAGATCGACACTCAGGAGGCGGTCCGGCCGGTGGAGCGGGCGCTGGAGCTGGCCGACGCCGCCGGGTTCGACGGCGCCACCTCGGTACGCATCATGCGGGCGCTGCTGGCCTACGCGCTGGGCGCGCAGGTACGGGAGATCGGCGCGGTGAAGTGGCTCCACCATGTCGCGAACACGGACGCCTACGGACGCCTCGATCCCGAGCGCTTCCCGCATACCGTCGCGCTCGGACCGGAGCTGGCCAAGCAGGATCCCGAGGCCGACTTCGAGTTCGGTCTCGACCTGCTCATCCAGGCTGTGGACGCTCTCCCGCGCCGTCCTCCCGGAGATACGGGCTGAGGCCCGTCCAGCAGAAGTCGGTCATGTAGCGAGCGGCCTGCTCGGCGGTCACCCCGGGCCGCCGCGTCCGCCACAGGGACAGCCGCTCCGAGCCGCCGATGATGATCTCGGTGTACGCCTCCACGACCTCGGCGGGCGCGTCGGCGGCGAACCCGGTCAGCACCCCGGCGACCAGCGCGCTCTGCTGCCGCCTGATCGCCTCGATGGCGTCCGCGGTGTCCGGTCCCCCGGCGAGCGGCTCCTTGGCCAGCATCGCGAACGACTTGCTGTGGGTGTCGATGAAGGAGAAGTAGGCGACCATCCCGCGCCACAGGACGTCCCGGGGCGAGGTGGCGCCCGCGATGGCCTTCTGGGTGACCTCGTGCAGCTCGGCCTGGGATCGGGCGACGCAGGCCAGCAGCAGGCCGTCCTTGGAGCCGAAGTACTCGTACAGCATCGGCTTGGAGACCCCGCAGCGTTCGGCGATCTCGTCCATCGAGGTGGCGCGGTAGCCTCGCTCACCGAACACGCGCTCCGCCACGTCCATCATCTGGCGCTCGCGCTGGGCGCGGGACATCCGGCGGCGCGGCGTTCCGGACGTGCCCGGCGCGCCGGGTGTGGCGGTTCCCACAGCGGTCGGCCCCCTGTTAGATATTTCGTCAATAGCATTACCGGTAGTAACTTACTCGGAGTAGGTTAGCGCGGAAGGGACTCGGGACGCCATGAGCCACACAGCGGGCACCAGCACGGGCACGGGTTCGCCCAGGATCGTCATCATCGGCTCCGGGTTCGCCGGGCTGGGCATGGCGATCCAGCTCAAGCGCAACGGCTTCGACGACTTCGTGATCCTGGAGAAGAGCCAGGCCCTCGGCGGCACCTGGCACGACAACACCTATCCCGGGTGCGCCTGCGACGTCCCCTCGCACATGTACTCCTTCTCCTTCGAGCTCAACCCGGGCTGGACGCGAATGTTCGCCCCGCAGCCGGAGATCCGCGCGTACCTGGAGCGCACCGCCGACAAGTACCGCGTCCGCGACCACATCCGCTTCGGCGCCGCCGTCGACGCGATGGAGTACGACGAGGACCGGCGCGAGTGGAAGGTGACGCTGGCCGACGGCGGCGTGCTGAACGCCAAGGCCGTCGTCTCCGGCGTCGGCGCGCTGCACATCCCGTCCTTCCCCGACCTGCCCGGCATCGAGCGGTTCCAGGGCACGGCGTTCCACTCCGCCGAGTGGGACCACTCCTACGACGTCACCGGCAAGCGGGTCGCCGTCATCGGCACCGGGGCCTCGGCGATCCAGTTCGTGCCGAAGCTCGCCGAGCGGGCGGGCAGGCTGGTGGTCTTCCAGCGCACACCGCCGTGGATCCAGCCCAAGCCCGACTTCGAGATTCCCAAGGCCGCGCGGATGCTCTTCAGGACGGTGCCGGGCACGGCCCGCGCGTTCCGCAACGCCATCTACTGGGTGCTGGAGGCACGTGCTCTCGGCTTCACCGTCCACCCGCGGCTGTCGGCGCCGCAGGAGCGGATGGCCCGCCGCCACATCGCCCGCCAGATCCAGGACCCCGAGCTGCGCGCCAAGGTCACCCCCGACTACACCATCGGGTGCAAGCGGGTCCTGCTGGCCAACGACTACTATCCCGCGCTCGCGCAGCCACACGTCGAGCTGGAGACCGCCCGCATCGCCGAGGTGCGCGAGCGCTCGATCGTCACCGCCGACGGCCGCGAGCACGAGGTCGACGCCATCGTCTACGGCACGGGCTTCAAGGTCGTGGACGCGATGTCCGAATGGCACATCGTCGGCCGGGACGGCGTGAAGATCCAGGAGGCGTGGGCGGAGGGCGTCGAGGCGCATCACGGCACCACGCTCCCCGGCTTCCCGAACCTGTTCCTCATGCTCGGCCCCAACACCGGGCTCGGCCACAACTCCGTCGTCTTCATGATCGAAGTCCAGATCCAGCACATCCTGAGCCTCCTGCGGCTCATGCGTGAACGCGGGGCCCAGAGCGTGGAGCCCAGGCCGGAGGCGATGCGCGCGTACAACGACCGGCTCCAGCGGCGGCTGCGCCGCGCCGTGTGGAACGAGGGCGGGTGCGACAGCTGGTACCTGGACGACCAGGGCGTCAACCGCACCCTCTGGCCCGGGTTCAGCTTCGAGTTCTGGGCGCGCAGCCGCAAGGCCAGGCCCGAGGAGTACGTCCTGAGCTGAACGGCTACCGGTCCTCCTCGTCGTCCCGGGCGAACATGGGCCGCATGCCCGCGATCAGCTGCCGGATCACCGGGCGCTGCTCCGCGGGCGTCCGCCCGCGCAGGTCGTGCACCGGGTCCAGGCCGTCGTAGTACGGGGCCAGCGCCAGGAACGGCAGCATCAGCAGCAGCGTCGTGATCAGCACGTCGAGATCGACGTCCTCGCGGAAGGCGCCGCGCTCCTTCCACAGCCGCAGCATCGGATCGATGACCTGGAGGTAGTGCTGGTTGGACGTGCCGCGCACCACCGACCGGACGTTGTTGTCCAGCTCGAAGTGCAGCGCCGCCGTCAGCGCCCGTTCCAGCGGGTGCTCGGCCATGTACTCGGTCCACTCGCAGAACACGTCGAACAGCCAGGCGTCGAAGGGCTGGTCGAAGTCGGTCAGCGCGATGCGCCGCTCCATCTCCTCGCGCACCCGGCGCGAGACCTCGTCGCAGACGAAGGCGAAGAACTCCAGCTTGTCGCTGAAGTACTGGAACAGCGAGCCCTTGGCGATGCCCGCCTCGCGGGCGATGGTGTTCAGGCTTCCCGTGGAGTAGCCGTGCTCGCCGAACTCGCGCATCGCCACCTCAAGGACACGCTCGCGCTTGCCGACGCTCAGCCGGAACCACGTGGAGGTGGGCATGGGGGGCACTCCCTGGTCGGGCACGGCGGTCGGGGCCGGGCCGGGCGGTCAGGCCGCCTGTCAGGTCGGGACCGTGCGGCGGTCAACGGACGGGATTTCAGAGGTTAGCGGGAGCGGCGCCGCGGCGAGGAGGCTTCGGCCGCCGCCCGTCTCGCCGGCTCCGCCGGTTCCGCTCGTCCCCGGCCGTACGAGCGCTCAGTACCAGTGGTGGGACTGCCAGAACGCCCACGCGCCGCACGGGTTCTTGTAGCGGGCCTTGATGTAGCCCAGGCCCCAGGCGATCTGGGTGGGGGAGCTGGTGCGCCAGTCCGCGCCCGCGCTGGCCATCTTGGAGCCGGGCAGCGACTGCGGGATGCCGTACGCGCCGCTGGAGGGGTTCTCGGCCCGTTCGTTCCAGCCGCTCTCGTGGTCCCACAGCGTCTCAAGGGACGACCAGCACCGGCCCCACCCCTTGAGCTCGTTCATCTTCTTGCCGTACGCCTTGTTCTGCTGGGCGCTGGGGTTGGACTTGGCCAGGCGCTCCCGCTCCTGCTGGGCCCGCAGCCTGGCGCGGGCGGCGGCGTCGCGCTTGGCCTTCTCCCGCAGCGCCTTCAGCTCCGC
Source organism: Actinomadura sp. SCN-SB (assembly GCF_043906805.1). Lineage (NCBI taxonomy): Bacteria > Bacillati > Actinomycetota > Actinomycetes > Streptosporangiales > Thermomonosporaceae > Actinomadura > Actinomadura sp. SCN-SB. Next base: position 44,546 of record NZ_JBIMPP010000001.1, read on the forward strand.
CTGGTGCTTCTCGTAGGCGCGCTTCTTGGCGGCGGCGATCACGTCGGCGGAGACGGCGTCGATGTCGGAGCTGCTCATCATCGCCAGCATGTCGTTGGCGGTCAGATTGCCGACCGCCGCTCCCGACGGCCGGCTCTGCTCGCCGGACAGCCGGTCGAAGTCCACCATCACCACGGCCGCCAGCACGGCGCCGATCGCCACGGCGGTGATGGTGACGTTGCTGGTCAGCATCCTGCGCGCCTTGCCGGGGCCGGACGGCCGCTTGCGCCGGGGCGGGCGGGAGCGCAGCTCTTCCCGCAGGGACGGCTCGTCCGGGCGGTCCAGCCCGTACGGGTCCTGGTACGGGTCGTACGCCTCGCGCGCGGGCGCCGCGGACCCGGCGGCGGGCGGCCCGCCGCCCTGCCGCGCCCGCCGCCGCCCGCCCCGCTTCTGCTGGGGCGCGGCGTGTCTTCTGCGCGTGCCGTGACTCTGTGGCATAGAAGTAGAGTGCCCTATCGCCTGAGACCTGTCGCCGTCCTTCACGAGGTACGGCCACGAGGTGACGCTCGGTTCATGCTTCGGTGAACGCTCGGTACACCGCGGCTCGGTAGCTCGCGGGCCGTAGCGTACAGCGGTCACAGCGCCGGTCACAGTACGAGGTCGTCCAGATCCCCTGCGGCTCTGCGGACGGGTTGCAGCGCCTCGAAGACCTCGCGGTGGAAGCCGGTGAAGACGCCCATGGGCCCGTCGGGCGACTCCAGCGCCCGGTTCACCGCCCCGGCGCGCTCGCGTCCCGCGTCGGTGATCCGGACGAGGGTGGCGCGGCGGTCGCTGGGGTGGGGGAGCCGCCCGACCAGACCGGCGGCCTCCAACTGGTCGACGGTCAGCCTCACCGAGGTGGGGTGCAGCATCACCAGGCGGCTGAGCGTGCTCAGGCTCGCGTGCCCCTCGCTGATGAGCGCGAGCGTGGTGAGAAGGAAGTACCCGGTCCTGGTCAGGCCGAGCCGCTTCAGCTCCGCCTCCAGGGCCTTCTGCAGTAACTGGTGCAGGCGTGCGACCGAGACCATGCTCATGAAGGGCCACGGGGCGCCCGGCAGCCCCTGTTTCTCCCAGCGCTCGTACACCCCGGCGACCAGCGGGTCCGCGCCTCCGTGCGTGAAAGTGGGCACCGCAAGATCGTAGCTTCGGACCAATCCTCATGTAAGTACTCGCTTTTTAGAGCTTCCTGATTTAGAGTGCTCCAGATCACACACGGTGTCCGTGTGCTCTCGGTCCCCATGTGTGACTCCGATCCCAGCCGGCATCGCGGGGGCGCGGTATCGGCCGTGGCGGCCGTGATCGGAACTCGGATGAGCGCCGACGTCCGAACGTGAGGAGTCTGGAATGACCCCCCCTGCCCCCGTCCCCAAGGTCGCCGGCCGATGGCCCTGAGCCTGGCCAAGGCACCCGACCTGGCCCGCAGGCGCATCGGCAGGACGCTCGACGAGACCGGGCTCCTGTGCGTCACCTTCCTGGAGGGCCTCCGCCGCACCTGGGACCTGCGCCAGTGGTGGGGCGAGTTCATCGAGCAGTGCTGGTTCCTGGCCCGGGTGACCAGCGTGCCGGTCATGCTGGTCGCCATCCCCCTGGGCGCCACCATCTCGTTGCAGGTCGGCGATATCGCGCGCCAGCTCGGCGCGCAGTCCGGCACCGGCGCGCTGCTGGTCGCCGCGATGATCCAGCAGGTCGCCCCGCTGGCCGCCGCGCTGCTGGTCTCCGGGGTCGGCGGCTCGGCCATCACCTCCGACATGGGCGCCCGCAACATCCGGGACGAGCTGGCCGCCATGGAGGTCATGGGGATCAACCCCGTGCACCGGCTGGTGACCCCCCGGCTGTGGGCGGCCAGCACGGTCTCGCTGCTGCTGTGCTCGGTGGTGATCCTGGCCGGCGTGCTGGGCGGCTACTACTTCAACGTCGTCCAGCAGGGCGTCAGCCCCGGCGCGTTCTTCGACGGCGCCACGTCCCTGCTCCAGTTCCCCGACCTCCTCATCACGCTGTTCAAGGCGTGGGTGTTCGGGTTCATCGCCGCGGCGGTCGCCTGCCACATGGGCATGACCTGCGACTACGGCCCGGTCGGCGTCGGGCGGGCGGTCAACCGCGCCGTGGTGGTCACCTCCATCGTGGTGTTCACCGCCAACTACGTGCTGACGATGATCTACCAGGTTCTCTTCCCCCCGAGGTACTGACGCCTATGGTCGCGATCTCCCCCGTACGCCGGCTGGGCCGGCTGCTCCAGAGCCGCGCCGCCGGCGTGCCGGCCTCCCTCAACCTGCCGATCTTCCTCGGCCGGGTGCTGCACGGCCTGCTGGTCGACATCGTCCTGCGGCGCAAGTACGGCCGGACCCTGGCCAAGCAGGTCAGCGACATCACCGTCGGCGTCGGCGCGCTGGTGATCGGCGGCGGCATGATCTTCGTGGTGGCCACGATGTCGCTGGCCACCGGCGCCATGGTCGGGCTGCAGGGCTATCCGGGCCTGGAACGGATCGGCGCGGAGGCGTTCACCGGGCTGGTCGCCAGCTACTCCAACGTCCGCGAGGTCACCCCGATCATCGCGGGCGTCGCGCTGGTCGCCCAGGTCGGCACCGGCTTCACCGCCGAGATCGGCGCGATGCGGATCTCCGAGGAGATCGACGCCCTGGAGGTCATGGGCATCAACTCGCTGACCTACCTGGTCTGCACCCGGGTGGCGGCGGGCGTCATCGCGCTGGTGCCGCTGTACCTGGTCTCGCTGTTCATGGCGTTCGCCGCGACCCGGCTGATCACCATCGAGTACTTCGGGCTCTCACCCGGCATCTACGACTACTACTTCCACCTCTACCTCCCGCCGATCGACGTGTTCTACAGCGTGATCAAGGTCGCGGTGTTCGCGTTCATCATCATGTTCGTCCACTGCTACCGCGGCTACTACGCGGCCGGCGGCCCGGTGGGCGTGGGCGTCGCGGCGGGCCGGGCGATCCGGGAGTCCACGATCCTGATGATCCTCATGAACCTCGTCCTGTCGTACATCTTCTGGGGGCACGGCGGCACCGTGAGGCTGACCGGATGAGCGGGGGAGCCGTCGGGGCGGGCCGGGGGACCGCCCCCAAGGAGGGCACATGAGCGACGAACCACTCAGCGCGCGGAGCCGGGCCCTGTTCGGGCTGCTGGGCGCCGGTGTCATCGCCGGGGCGGCGGTGCTGGTGGCGCTCGGCTCCACCGAGTCGCACGAGGGGTCCACGTACCTGACCGCCTCGTTCGGACGGGCCGGGCAGGGCCTGGACCCGGGACGCTCGGATGTCAAGATCCGCGGCATCACGGTCGGCACCGTCGACGCGGTCACGCTGGAGCGCACCGGACGGGTCACGGTACGGGTGCGGATGGACCGGGGCGTGAAGGTGCCCAGGAGCGCCACCGCCAGGATCGAGCCGGTCTCGGTGTTCGGGCCCAAGGACGTCGACCTGGTCCCCGGCTCCGGCGAGCTGACCGGCCCCTACCTGGCCGACGGCGGCCGGATCACGCGGACCAGGGACCCGCAGGACCTCGCCGAGACGGCCTGGCCCGCCCACGAGCTCACCCGGGCCATCAACCCGGACGAGCTGGCCACGATCCTGCACACCTTCGCCGCCGGGCTGTCCGGCGAGGCCCCGGCTTTGCGCCGCACCATCACCAACGGCCGGCAGGTGATCGACGCGGCGCACGCCAACCGCGCGGTGATCCAAAGCCTGATCGACGACATCGCGGGCGTGTCCGGCACGCTCGGCTCCCGCGGCGGCACGCTGAACGCGACGATCAGGGACTTCAACCGGCTCGCCCCCGCGCTCAACGGCCGTCCCGACAAGGTGACGCGGCTGCTGGACGAGTCGGGACGGCTGGCCGGCACGGTCGGCGACACCCTGGAAGGGCACGGCCGCAACCTGGGGACGGTCATCGACACCGGCGGCAGGATCGCGTCCGTCATGGCCGGGCAGCGGCACAACATCCCGGTCCTGATCGACTCGCTGAACGGGTTCTTCGCGCTGCTGTCGGACACCATCAGGATCAAGGGACCCGGCAACACGCTGCTCGGCCAGCAGGTCAACACGCTCCCGCTCGACCTGTGCTTCCTGCTGTACGACGTGTGCCGGGCCCTCCCGGGGCAGGGGCGGTGAGGCGCCCATGAGCCGCAGCGGACGCGCGCCCACGCCGAGCACCACGCTGAAGTTCCTGGTGTTCGTGGCGCTGACCGGAACGCTGACCTTCTTCATCGGCCAGCAGATCCTCGGGACCGGTTTCACCGACCGCTACCGGCTGACCGCCGTCTTCGACGACGTGACCGGGCTGCTGGAGGGCGACCAGGTGAAGATCGCCGGGGCCCCGGTCGGGCAGGTGAGCGCCATCCGGGTCGAGCGCGGCAAGGCCGTGGTGGAGCTGGCGGTGGACCGGGACGTGCGCGTCCCCGACGACTCCACCGCCGCGGTGCGCTGGCGCAACGTGATGGGCCAGCGGGTGGTCTACCTGGAGCCCGGACGCGGCGCCGGGCGGCTGGGCGACGGCGACCGCGTGCCGCACACCCGCTCGGTGGTGGACCTCGGCGAGATCGTCAACAGCCTGGGCCCGCTGACGCGGAGCCTGGACCCCGACCAGCTCAACAAGATCCTCTTCGCGTTCACCCAGATGCTGGACGGCAACGAGCGGAACATCGGCCTGCTCGTGCAGAACTTCGACGCGCTGCTGCGGACGTTCAGCGTGCGCCGCGCCACCATCCAGCGGATGATCGAGGACTACGAGACGGTCAGCGAGGCGGTGGCCACCCGCGACAAGCAGATCGCCGCCAGTGTCGACAACCTGCGCGAGCTGACCCGGGTGTTCGCCGGCAACCACCGGCTGCTGGAGAACGCCGTGGTGGAGATCAGCGGCGTCACCACCAACCTCAACCAGGTGCTCGCGGGGCAGGACGGGCAGCTCGCCCGGATCATCGACAACCTCGGCCGGTTCAGCGAGACGTTCCGGCTGAACGTCGACCAGCTGGAGAAGATGGTGCAGAACCTGCCGCTGACCCTGCGGCAGCTGTTCGCGGCCGTCAACGGCGGCCACTTCCTGCGCACCACCGCGCTGTGCATCAACATCGTCCAGGGCCCGTGCCCCTTCCCGATGACGCTGCCCGGGCAGGCGCCGGCGCAGCCGTCGCCCGCCGACCTGGCCAAGCTGAAGAAGATCCTGGCGGGTGGTCGGTGATGGCGCTGAAATCGCTGCGGGACGCCGACCACCGGATCGTCGCTGTGGTCACGCTCACCGCGCTCGCCGCCGGATGCGTGTTCGCGTTCGCGGCCGGGCAGCTACGCCTGTTCGAACGCGGCTACACGATGAGCGGCGTCTTCGAGGACACCGCGGGCATCAAGAAGGGCCACGACGTGCGGGTGGCCGGGGTCAAGGTCGGCCGGGTCACCTCGGTCGAGCCCGACTTCTCCACCGGCACGGTGATCGTGAAGTGGCAGGTGAACGAGGGCATCGACCTCGGCCCGGCCACCCGCGCCGACATCCAGACCACGACCCTGCTGGGCGGCCGCTACCTGCGGCTGTCCGGGCCGGTCGCCCAGCCGTACATGGCGGACGTGCCCGAGGAGCGCCGCCGCATCCCGCTGCGGCGCACCACCGTCCCGTTCACCGTCCCGCAGGCGCTGGACAGCGCGCAGAACATCGTCGGCAGGCTCGACCAGCGCAGCATCGACACGCTGCTGACACAGATCAACACGATCGAGACACCTGGGGCCCAGCGGCTCCGCCGGATCCTGGTCAACCTGCGGGAGCTGTCGCGAACGCTGAACGACTCCTTCCCCGAGGTCGAGAAGCTGATCCGCAACAGCAGGACGATCACCGGCACGCTGGCCGCCAAGGACGAGGAGCTGCGCCAGATCATCGCGTCCAGCCAGGTGCTGCTGCACAGCCTGGTGCGGCGCCGCGACGAGCTGGCCGCCACCATCGGCCAGGGCAACCGCACCGTGCGGACGCTGTCCAACGTGATCTCGCGCAACCAGCGGGAGCTGGACACCCTGCTGGACAACCTGCACCTGCTCACGACCCGGCTGGCCCCCAACATGGACGCGCTCAACACCGACTTCTCGCTGCTGGGCCCGACCTTTCTCCAGGTCGCGAACCTGAAGGGCAACGGGCCCTGGGTGGAGGGACTGCTGACGGGCCTCGGCCCGCTCCAGCCCCCCGGACCCATCTCCACCCCACGGCGGGGGGCGAACTGATGAGACCGATCACGAGGTTCGGCGCGGTGGTGGCCGCCCTGTGCACGGCGGCCGCGGCCGGATGCTCGGTGCTGCCGGACGACGCCGCCGGGCGGCGGACCATGACCGTGGAGTTCGCCAAGGCCCGCTCCTTCTACCCCGAGTCCAGGGTCAAGGTGATGGGCGCCGACGTGGGTCTGGTCGACAAGGTCGAAAACGCCGGCGACCGCATCAGGGTCACCTTCCACATCGACGAGGACGTCCCGCTGCCGAAGGGCGTGCGGGCCTCGATCGTCCCGCTCAACCTGGTCGGCGAGCGCAACCTGGTGCTGCACCCGCCGTGGCGGCCGGGCCGGCCGAAGGAGACCTCCGACCGCATCCCGATCGAGCGCACCCACGTCCCGGTCGAGGTGGACGACGCGCTCAGCTCGTTCACCAACCTGGCGAACGCGCTGGACCCGACCAAGATGGGCGCCGCGCTCGACAAGTCCGCCAACAGCCTCGACGGCAACGGGCGGGAGTTCAACGCGACGCTGGAGCAGAGCGCCAGGCTGGTGGAGAACGTCGCCGGCCAGGACCGGCAGCTCGTGGAGGTCGCGCGCAACCTGCGACGGCTGGCGGGCGTGGTGCGGGGCCGCGAGCAGGTCCTCGGCCAGGTGATCCGCGGCTTCGCCGAGGCCACGCAGGTGCTCAGCGCCGAACGCGGCGAGTTGCAGGAGCTGATCCGCGGCATCCTGGAGCTGTCACGGCAGGGCGACACGCTGCTGAAGAAGTACAAGGGCCGCCTGCCGTACGACCTGGCGGTGCTCACCCGGACCGCGCTGGTGCTGAAGGGCAACGCCCAGTCGCTGGCGCAACTGATCGACGCGCTGCCCGGCATCAGCGAGGCCCTCATCGGCGGCTACAACCCCAAGACCAGGTCGCTGCAGATCCGGTTCGCGACCGACGCCTTCCTGCGGACCTGGCTCAGGAGCATCCTCAACAGCGACGAGGTGCCCTGCCCGCTGCCCGCGCCCAACTCCAACTGTCCCTGGATGGGCACGGGAGGGGGTGACTGATGAGGGTCCGTGTCGCGGCCGTGCTGCTCGCCCTGGTCGCGCTGGCCGGGTGCTCGATCCGGACGGCGGGGGCGCCGCAGGGCTCGCTGGTGCTCAAGGCCGCCTTCGACGACGTGCAGGGCCTGGTCGCCGGGCACAGCGTGCAGATGTCCGACGTGACGATCGGCACGGTCACCAAGGTCGAGCTGGACAAGCGCGCCTACCGGTCCATCGCCACGCTGTCGATCGAGGACGGGCACCGGATCCCGCGGGGCACCAGAGCGGAGATCAAGGTGACCTCGCTGCTCGGCGAGAACTACGTGGACCTGGTGCTGCCCCCGGGCGGGAGCATGGACCGCGGCCCGTTCCTGGCCACCGGCTCCATGATCACCCAGACCCGTGTCCAGCCGTCGTTCGAGCAGGTGGTGGGCCAGGCGGGGCCGCTGCTGCGGGCGCTGGCGGGCGACGACCTGGCCACGATCGTCAACACCGGCGCGGCGGCGCTGGACGGCAACGGGCGGCAGCTGAACGTCACCATCGCCAAGTCCAGCGAGCTGGTGAAGGTGTTCACCGACCAGCGGAACCAGCTCGCCCAGGCGGTCGACCGGTTCGCCAGGCTGGGCCGGTCGCTGGCGCAGGGCGGGGACGAGCTGAACCGGGCGCCGGGCGAGCTCGAACGCACCACCCGGCTGCTGAACGACAACAAGGAGAAGATCCTCCAGACCGTGCGGCGGCTGACCCACATGGCGCGCCAGCTCAACGACAAGGTGCTGGAGGGCAGGGTGCGGCGGTTCCGCACGCTGCTGCGCGACCTCGACCCCGTGCTGGCCCAGCTCGGCGACAACAGGACCAGGCTCACCAACCTGGTGAACGGGCTGGTGACCTTCGAGTCGAAGCTGCCGCGCGCCAGCTATGACGGCCAGGTGCTGCTCTACCCGATCCTGCGGATCACGTGGCCGGACGGGACGCCGCTGCTGCCCACCGGCCGCCAGAACCGCACCGGCGGAGACGACGGTGGCGGCGGTGGCGGCGGTGATGCCAGGACGCCCAGGCTTCCCGAGGGTCTGCGTGGCGCCCTGCCCGACCTGGACGACCTGCTGAGGGGGCCGCGCTGATGAGCACCCGGTTGACGGTCAACCTGCTGGCCTTCGCCGCCCTTGCCGTGGTCATGGCGGTGTGGGCGTTCAACAACGTCGTCCGGTTCGACTTCATCGACCGGCCGTACCACATCACCGTGGAGTTCGCGTCCTCGCCCGGCCTGCATCCGGGCTTCGAGGTCGACTATCTGGGCCTGCGCATCGGCAAGATCGACTCGGTGCGGCTGGCCGGCGACCGGGTGAGGGTCACGCTGGACATCGACAAGGGCATCGAGATCCCGCGCGGGGTGAAGGCCGCGGCCGCCCGCAAGTCCGCGGTGGGCGAGCCGGTGGTCGAGCTGACCCCACCCCCCGGTGGCGGGGTGGACGGGCCGAAGATGCGGCCGGGCGCGGTGATCCCGATGTCGCAGACCACCGTCCCGCCCAGGTACGGCGACCTGTTCGGCGCGGTCATCACGTCGCTGAAGGCCATCGACCCGCACGACGCCCAGGTGCTCACCCGCGAGCTGGCCGCCGGGTGGTCCGGCCGGGAGGGCTCGCTGCGTCAGATCATCAACGGCGGCGACCAGCTCACCGGGACCTTCGCGGAGAACACCGAGGTGCTGGACGGGCTGACCAAGGACCTGGCCAAAATCACCCGCGTGCTCAACCAGAACCGCGACCAGCTCGGCGCGGGCATCGACAACCTGGCCGCGCTGACCGCGGCGCTGGCCCAGGTCCGCGGAGAGCTGACCACCCTGCGCGACACCGGACCCGACTTGCTGGCCACGGTGAACTCCGTGCTCGACAAGACCCGGCCGGATTTCACGTGCGCCGTGGACACGCTCGCTACGCTGGGCCTGACCCAGTACAACCCGGCCGTCTACCGGGATCTGCGGCAGACCCTGGCGCTGGCGCCCGAACTGAAGGTCGTACTGGACAACATCCTGGGCACCGACCAGGGAAAGCCGGTGCTGAACGTGGCGTTCATGCTGACCCTCCAGACGAAGGCGGCGCTGGAGTACAAGACGCCGCTGCCCCAGCCCAGGGCCAACAGGCAGCCCGCCTGCCCGGACGGCCGCAGGCCCGCCGAGCAGGTCGCCCAGAAGCCCTACCAGGCCAAGAACCCCGGAGCGACCATCCCGACGCACGACCCGTCGATCCAGGCCGGGAACACCTCCGGCGAGGGCGGGGACGGCGGGCCGCCGCCCTGGCTGGTGTACGTCCCGCCGGTCCTGGCGGCCCTGGTCCTGCTGCGGGTGATGGCGGGCTCGGTGCCCGTGCTGGCACGGCGGCGCCGTCGTCGCAAGGACTGACCCCAACCCCCGAGGAGAGCCCGACGTGAGTGGCGAGACCCCCAAGGACGTCCGGCAGGACGCCGCGGACGTCGACGCCGACGAGACCGAGCCGGCCCGCGCCGAGAAGGGGACGGCGGGCGCTCGTCCGGCCGCGAGGCGCAAGCGGCGGGTACGGGTGATCGAGGTCCTGGACGACGAGGATCTCGACGAGGTCCTCGACGCGATCGACGACGAGGAGGACTGGACCCCGCCGGAGCCCAGGCAGAAGTCCCCAGGCGACCCCGAAGGGGCGACCGAGCGGGCGACCAGGCGGGCGACCAGGCGGGCGACCAGGCGGGCGACCAGGCGGGCGACCGAGGAGACGGCCGAGCCGCCCGAGCCGAAGGCCGAGCCGCGCGAGCGGAAGGAGCCGGTGTCCCTGGACCGGGCGGAGGGACAGACGTTCCTCGGCATGGGCCGCGTCCCGGCGGTCGTGGTCGTGGTGCTGGTGGCGGCGCTGGCCAGCCTCGGGATCTGGCAGTGGTGGACGGCCGCCAGGCTCGCGCACCAGAAGGAGGAGCGCGCCGCCGTCGCCAAGGTCGCCGCCGCGTACGGGGACGTGGCCCTGAACTACAACGCGAGCAACTACCAGACGCAGATGCAGAAGGCCCAGTCGCTGATGGCGGGCGACCTGCTGGACAGCTTCAAGACCAACACCCTGCCCAACCTCGGCAACACCTTCAGGCAGAACCCGCAGCTCGTGCTGACGTCCAAGACCGACCAGGTGTTCGTGGGCAGCGTGGACGAGCGTTTCGCGACGGCGGCCATCTCCGTCAACGTGAGCCTGCGGACCACCGAGGGCGTCAACGACTCGCCCGCCACGCTGATCCGGCTGAGCCTGGCCAAGATCGACGGTCGCTGGAAGGTCACCGAGCAGTACTCGTCGGGCGTCGACGACCAGAACAAGGGCCGGCAGGGCGGGCTGCCGACCACGCCGGCGAGCCCTGGAGCGAGCCCCAGCCCGAGCGGTTCGTCCAAGGACTAGGAGGCGCGGCCACGGCGTCCCGGGGCGGCCTGCCGCTACAGGTAGCGGGCGGCGGCCGTCTCGGCGGGCGCGTCCGCTCCGGTCACGCCGCCGACGCCCTTGGGAACGCCGTCGTCGATCTCGGCGGGGCAGTTGATGGTGACCCGGTGCATCTTGCGGCGCTGGGTGTAGTCGGCCACCGCGTAGTGCTGGGTGGGGCGGTTGTCCCAGAACGCCAGCGTGCCGACCCGCCACTTGAGCCGTACCTGGAACTGCGGGTCCCGTACGGCGTCGAACAGCAGGGGCAGCAGCGCCTCGTTCTCGCGCCGGGACAGGCCGATGAGGCGGGTGACCGAGGACCGGTTGACGTACAGGGCCTTGCGGCCGGTCTCCGGGTGGACGCGGACGACGGGGTGGATGACGGGCGGGTTCTTCTCCTGCATCTCCCTCAGGTCCATGCGGTGGCCCTTGTCGATGGCCTTGGTGACCGACATGGTGAGGTCGTGCTCGGCGAACAGCTCGTCGCAGAGCCGCTGTAGCCAGGGCGCGAGCGACTCGTAGGCCATGTACATGTTGGCCCAGAGGGTGTCGCCGCCGACCTCGGGCAGGATGACGGCGCGCAGCAGCGAGCCCATCGGCGGGGTCTTCATGAAGGTGTTGTCGCTGTGCCAGGAGTCGCCGCCCTCGCCCTTGGGGTCGGTCTGGTCGAGGACGTGCACGGCGCTGCCGCTGACGTCCATGGGCGGCATGTTGGCGGTGCCGAACTGCTTGGCGAAGGCGACGTGTTCCTCGTCGCTGATGTGCTGGTCGCGGAAGAACAGCACCATGTGCTTGAGCAGCCCGTCCCTGATCTGCTGGATCTGCTCCGGGTCCAGCGGCTTGGCCAGGTCGACTCCGGTGACCTCGGCGCCGATGTTCCGGGTCAGGGGGTGGAACTCGATCATGTCTCCTCGGCCTCCATCGGGGCGTGGCGGGCGATGACGATAGCCAAGCAATCGCTAGGTTGATCCTAGCCGATGGGCCGGTACCCTTCCAGTGCCGGTCGTTCAGTGCCCGGCGCATGACCACGTAGCCACGTACGGGCCGGGTACGGAGAAAGTCCGGGAAAATGCCCGTAATCTCCCGGATGTCGTAAGGGCGGGTTCCGCGTCATAGTCGGGTCTCCGGCCGTGGGCCGTTCCGCCCGGCCCGTTCGGACCGGCCGACGGATCCTCTCGCGGGGTGGGGAACCCGAGGCTCGCGAACGGGCCACCGGGGCGGCTCCGGCCGGGAGCCGGTGGTCCGGTGCCGCAGTCGCGACAGGGGGAACGCGGCCCGGGCCACTGGTCGCGATTGGACCTGTCAATGGGCGCCGGACGGCCGCGACCATGAAGTCATGACCGATTCGCATGGCCCCGGCGCCTTTGACCTCGACGGACGAGGTCTCCGACCCGAGACGAGGGCCGTTCACCATCGCCCGCCGCAGCCCGGGGGGAGCCGGCCGCTGAGCCCGCCGCTCCACCAGGGGCACGTGTTCTCCTTCGACGGCGCCGACGACCTGGCCGCGGCCTTCGAGGGACCCAGGTCGGACTTCTTCTACGCCCGCTACGGCAACCCGACCGTCCGCGCCCTGGAGGACGCGGTGACCGACCTGGAAGGCGGCACCGGCGCGCTGATCACCTCCTCGGGCATGGGCGCGATCAACGCGGTGCTGATGGGCCTGCTGCGCGCCGGCGACCATGTGATCGCCCAGTCCTGCCTGTACGGGGGGACGTTCTCCCTGCTCAACGATCTGACCCAGCGCTGGGGCGTGGAGGTCGACACGATCTCCGGTGACGATCCCGACGAGGTGCGCCGGGCGGTGCGGCCCAGGACCCGGCTGCTGATCCTGGAGACGATCGCGAACCCCACCACGCAGGTCGCCGACCTGCCCGCGCTGGCCGCCGCGGCCCGCGAGTCCGGGGTCACGACGGTCGTCGACAACACCTTCGCCCCGCTGCTGTGCCGTCCCCTCGACCACGGCGCCGACATCGTCGTCCACTCGACCACCAAGTACCTGAGCGGCCACAGCGACACCATCGGCGGGGCGGCGGTGTTCGCCGACGAGGTGCTGCACCACACCGTGTGGAAGCGGTCGCTCGACCTCGGCGCGACGCCGGACCCGTTCGCGGCCTGGCTGACGGTCCGCGGGATCGCGACGCTGCCGCTGCGGATCGCGCGCGCCGGCCAGACCGCGCTCGACCTGGCCACACGGCTGGCGGCGCACCCGTCGGTCGCCCACGTCTCCTATCCCGGGCTGCCCCGGCACCCGCAGCACGAGCTGGCCAAGCGGCTCCTCCCGGACGGCGCCGGCGGGGTGCTGTCGTTCGAGCTGCGCGGCGGGCGCGAGGCCGGCCGTGTCTTCACCGACTCGGTCCGCCTCCTCTCGCTCGCGCCCTCGCTGGGCGACGTGTCGACGCTGGTCATGCACCCGGCCAGCACGTCGCACCGCCAGCTCGACGCCGCCGCCCTCGCCGCGGCGGGCATCGGCGAGGGGACGGTACGGATCGCCGTCGGCCTGGAGCACCCCGACGACCTCTGGGCCGACATCGAGCAGGCCATCGCCAAGGCGTCCTAGCCGCGGCCGCGAGCCGCGGCGGCGGCCAGGACGCCCCGGCCGCCCGCTACAGGTAGAAGCCCGTGGCGGCCGGTGGCGTGTCCTGGGCGGCGGACGGCACCCGCTCGCCCTTGCGCAGGGCGACCAGTTCCGCCAGCGTCGCGCCCTCGGGGCCGATCCGCGGGGCCTCCCCGGTGCCGGCGTCGTCCAGCCAGGCCATCGACTCCTCCCGGGTCAGCCGTCCCACCTCGATCTGTGCCAGGCACCGTCCGGGACGGACCACGGCCGGGTGCAGGCGCGCCAGGTCCTCGTTGGTGGTGATGGCCACCAGCACGTCCCGCCCCTGGCCCAGCATGCCGTCGGTGAGGTTGAGCAGCCGGGACAGGCCCTGCCCGGTGGACTGCTTGGCCTCACCGCGGATCAGCTCGTCGCAGTCCTCCAGGATGAGCAGCCGCCAGCGGCCCTCGTCCTCGTCCTCGTCGCCGACCGCGACCTCCATCAGGTAGCTCGGCGTGCCGAACAGCGCCTCGGGGTCGAGCACGCAGTCGGCCTGGCACCAGTCGCTCCACGACCGGGCCAGCGCGCGCAGGGCCGTGGTCTTGCCGGTGCCGGGCGGCCCGTGGAGCAGCAGGAGCCGTCCGGAGATCTCCTCGCGGCCCAGGCCCATCACCCGGTCCAGCGCCTCGGCGACCGGCGCGGTGTAGTTGCGCCGGATGGCCTGCCAGGTGTCGGCGGAGATGGCGCGTTCGGTGCGCACCGGGCTGTGCGAGCCCATGTGCCAGAAGCCCATCTCCACGTGGGTGTCGTCGGTCTCGGGCGGGTCGGTGGCGTCGCGGACGCACTCGTCCAGGATCGACTCGGCCAGCTCGGCGGTCACGGCGGACACCGCGACGTAGGCGCCGCCGCTCTTCCAGCGGTTGACCAGCAGCGTCCAGCCCTCGCCCTCGGCCAGCAGCGACTCCTTGCCGGGCTCGTACGCCACGCGCGTCAGCCGCGCCGCCGCCGGGCGCAGCGGCGCGTCCTCCTTGACGTGCTCCAGCCGGGTGGTACGGGACCAGGGCTGCTCGCCGGACGCGAACGGGCGCAGCGACATCACGTCCATCACGTCGGCGGGCGAGTTCCGGTCGTGCAGGTTGAAGATCAACGGCATCGCCGCACCGGCCTCCGGGGCGTCCTCCGTGCCCGGGGCCTCGACAAGACGCAGAATCTCCTGCGGGCTCTCACGCGACACCGTCATAACTCAAGGATCACGGCATCCCCACGATCACGCCACCCAATAAACCCGGTGGGCCTCCCCGGCAGGGTCGAGGCGCGGAACGATCGCGCGGGAGGCCCGAACTCTGAGATGGTGGTTCCAGTGATCCGGCGAGTCCGGCGTATCCGAGGACGGGATCCGCTGAAGGGGGATGGGCATGGAACCGCTTGACGCGGCCGCCGACGTGCACGCGCTCATCCGGGACCTGCTGCCCGTGGTGGCGCCCAGCGCCTGGTTCGATCCCGGCACCTCGGAGGTCGTGCTTCCGGTCGGCCGGTCGGAGGCGCGCGCCTCCACCTGGACGGTGCTGGAGCGCTGCGCCCGCGCGCCGCAGGAGTCCTGGCCGCGGGTGGTGGACGAGTGGGTGCGGGAGATCGGCCACAGGGCGTTCCTGGCCGTGGGGGAGATGGAGCTGTTCGGCGACGTGCGCGAGCTGCTGCGGCTGCGCATCGTGCCGAAGCTGGCGCCGCGCGACCGCGAGGGCCTGGTCGTGGTCCCGGCGGGCGACCATTTCGACGCCATGGTGATGATCGAGCATCCCCGCTACGGCGGCCCGCTCACCAAGGCCCGTGCCGGGCTGCTGGGCCTGCGCAAGCTCGGCTATGTGATGACCAACACCCACGACCGCGAGCTGGCGGACGTCTCCGTCCGCGACCAGCCGCTGCTGCCCGGCCGGAACGTGCGGGTCGTGACCAAGCCGGGAAGCCGCTACGTGTCGGCGCTGCTGAGCGAGGTCGAGCAGTTCCTGCCGGGGCCGAACAGGCACGGCGCGCTGGTCGGCGTCCCGTGCCACAGCACCCTGCTGCTCTACCCGATCACCTCGACGGCGGTGCTGGAGGTGCTGCCGGTCTTCGCGGACGTGGTCCGGGAGATGCACGCCGACGCCGACGACCCGTGCGCGCCCGGCGTCTACTGGAGTCACGGCGAGCGCCGCCTCACCCCGCTGCCGGATCCCGGCTCCCCGGCGCCCAGCGAGTTCGCCAGCGTGCTGCTCAGCCTCCCCGAGGGGTAGCGCGCCCGAGGGGCGGCGCTACCCGGGGGACGGCGCGGAGCGCGCGTCAGGGGAGGCGCCAGTCGACAGGGGGCGCGCCCTGCTGCTGGAGCAACTGGTTGGCGCGGCTGAACGGGCGGGAGCCGAAGAAGCCGCGGTCGGCCGACATGGGACTCGGATGGGCCGACTCGATGCAGGGCACGCCCGGCATCAGCGGCTTGAGGTCGCGGGCGTTGCGTCCCCACAGGATCGCCACCAGCGGGCGGCCCCGCGCCGCGAGCGCCTGGATGGCCTGGGCGGTGACCTCCTCCCAGCCCTTGCCCCGGTGTGAGTTCGGTCTCCCCGGCATCACCGTGAGCGACCTGTTGAGCAGCAGGACGCCCTGCCGCGCCCAGGGGGAGAGGTCGCCGTTGGACGGCTCCGGATGACCGAGGTCGGCGCGGTACTCGCGGAAGATGTTGATCAGGCTGCCGGGCAGCGGGCGGACGTCCGGGGCGACCGAGAAGCTGAGCCCGACCGGATGACCCGGCGTCGGATACGGGTCCTGGCCGACGATCAGCACCCGCACCTCATCGAAGGGCTGGGTGAACGCGCGTAGAATGTGCTGTCCGGCCGGAAGGTAACGGCGGCCCGCGGCGATCTCCGCGCGCAGGAAGTCGCCCATCGCCGCGATCCGTTCGGCGACCGGGTCGAGGGCCTTGGCCCAGCCGGCTTCGACGATCTCCTCAAGTGGTCGTCCCGTCATGGCAGCAGAGCCTAGTGGCGGCCGGGTGGTGCCGCGGCGGAACGAGATTTGATCATTGCTGTGGGGTTTCCTGACCGCCACCGGTCGGAAAGTCGGGAAAGCTCCTGGGATCATGGGTTCGGTCGGGGAATTGCACCTGGTGAACGGGGTGAAACGCCCCGTTAAGTCCGAGTTACTTCCTCCCCGCCTGCATTGACCTACGGTCCGGTATTACCTAACTCCTAGAGGGGTGGGCGCGGCCCCGGTGCGGGCACGGCCCAGCCATCGCACACGCCGAGACGGGACGATATGAGCCAGCTGACCGCAGTGGACGCCACATTCCTCAACGCGGAGACGAGCACCACGCACGCGCACATCGCGGGACTGGCCGTCGTCGACGCGTCCCTCTGCCCGGGAGGACGGCTCACGGCCGGCGCGGTCGCCGACCTCATCCGCGAGCGCGCCCACCTGGCCGCGCGCCCGCTCCGGCGGCGGCTCGCCCAGGTGCCGTTCGGCCTCGACCACCCGTACTGGGAGGACGACCCCGCGTTCGACCCCCGGCGCCACATCCTCGAGATCGGGTTGCCCGCCCCCGGCGGCCCCGGCGAGCTCGCCGACGTCTGCGCGATGCTGCACGAACGCCCGCTCGACCGCACCCGGCCGCTGTGGGAGATCGTCGTCATCCACGGCCTGGCGGACGGCATGACCGGCGTCTACATCAAGTCCCACCACGCCGCGATCGACGGCGTCTCCGCCGCCGAGGCCCTGGCCGCGCTGCTGGACCTGACACCCGAGCCCCGCGAGGTCCCCGCCGACGACGCGGAACCCGAGTACGCGCCGAGCCCGGCCGGCATGCTCGGCGCCGGACTGCTGAAGGCCGCGCTGTCCCCCCTCCAGACCGCGCTCTCCGCGGTGCGCGCGGCCCCGTACCTCGACGAGATCCCGGGAGTCTCGCAGGTCCCCGGCGTCGCCGCGGTGTCGCACATGATGCAGGAGGCGCTGGGACTGGACGAGATGCCGCGCGCCCCCCGCACGGTCGCGCCGCCGACCCCGTTCAACCGTCCCATCGGGCCGCGCCGCTCGTTCGCCTACGGCTCGCTCGACCTCGGCGAGATCAAGGAGATCCGGCGGGCGCTCGGCGGCAGCGTCAACGACGTCGTGATGGCGCTGTGCGCGACCGCGCTGCGGCAATGGCTGGACAAGCGCGGCGCCCTGCCGGAGGGCCCCCTGGTCGTGGGCGTGCCCGTGTCCCTGCGCAAGCCCGCGCGCCGGAACGGCGAGGAGAACGAGCCCGCCAACCGGCTGTCCATCATGACGACGCCGCTGGCCGTCCACGTCGCCGACCCCGCCGAGCGCTACGCCGCCGTCCGGCGCGACCTGGAGCTGGGCAAGCGGCGGTTCGCGATCTCCGGGTCCGACTGGGTGCGGGAGCTGACCGAGATGCTGCCCGCGCCGCTGGCGGGCCCGCTGTGGCGGCTGGCGCAGCAGGCGCTCCCCGCCTTCAGCGTCCGCCCGATGAACCTGATGATCTCGAACGTGCCCGGCCCGCAGTTCCCGCTGTACCTGTGCGGGGCCAGGCTGCACGGCTACTACCCCGCCTCGGTGGTCACCGACATCAGCGGCGGGATCAACATCACCGTGTTCTCCTACGACGGCAAGGTGGACGTGGGCGTGATCGCCTGCCGCGACCTGGTCCCGACCCCGTCGGAGGTCATCGACCACCTCACCGACGCCCTCGACGAGCTCAGGGGACTCGCCCGAGAGAGCGAGCCGGAGGGGCTCGCCCGCGAGAGCTGAGCGTCAGGCCAGGCGCAGTGCTCCGCGCCCGCGCCACGCCAGCCTCAGCGCGGCGGCGCCCGCCGGCTGCATGGGCTCGGGAACGGTCCCGTCGAACGCCGCGCGCGTCACCCGTCCCTCGGCGTTGACCTTCACCATCGCGCCGAAGAGCCCGTCGAACGTCGCGTCGTCGAAGACCGCCACGGTCAGGATGTCCAGCGCAAGGGTCAGCGGATCGACGCCCATCCCGAGGCAGTGGACGGTCAGGCGTCCCTCTTGGCGGGCCCTGTCGAGCGCCTGGTGGAACGGCCACGCGTCTTGGTCGAAGTCCGGTCTGTAGTCTTCGTCCGAGCCGAGCAGTTCCTCGCTGAACTCCCGGACCATGCATCGCCACAGGTCCAGGTCGGAGTTCGCGGCGCTGGCCGTGCCCAAGGGCTGGAAGACGCCGACCGGCATCACCTGGTGGAGTCCTCCCGCGTGGACGACCTTCGCGGGGTCGCGCCAATGCAGTACGTATGAACCCGACCGTGTGACCGTCACCGTGGTGATGGCGGGCAACACTGTGCGGCGGCTGAGGTCGCAGGGATCGCCTACGCGTTCTCGCAGGGGGAGCCTTGTGGCGTGCGGATCGGCCGCCAGCTCGTGCGCCACCGCCTCACCCACGTTCAGACCCGCGAAGTAGTGGGACGGGCCTAGCGTGAGCTCTGGCTCGTTCGTGGTGAGATGCGCGTCGAGAAGGCGGTAGCTAGGGCGATCCTCGAACACCTTGGGCGGGGCCAAGGCCGCCATCGCGTCCGCATAGGTCCGGTAGCCCTCGGGCAAGCCATCGTCCGGATCGGCCACGGCGGGTTCAGACGGCCGCGGATCCCAATGGAGCCGCACGGACTCAAGCGGGATGGGCGCGCCGGGCAGCCACTCCGGCCGGGTCAGCAACGCCGTCCCCTCCACACGAGGCACCTCCGGATAGAGGCGGCTCGCGATGTGGCCAAGCTCATGCCGGTGCGCGTTGAGGTGCGCGCGGACCTCCCCCCACTCCATCCACGCACCGTACCCATGGAGACCCGTGGGAAGGAGCGCGGCGGGCCTCGCATATCGTCAGAGGACGTGCCCCCATCGACCATCGCGCAACCCCTGAAAACCCCGCGCCTCGCGTGGGTGCTGTGGGCCGTCGGCGTCCTCGCGTACATCGTGGCCATCCTGCACCGCACGTCCTTCGGCGTGGCCGGGCTCGCCGCCGCCGACAGGTTCGGAGCCTCGGCCGGGATACTCGCCTCCTTCACCGTGCTCCAGCTCCTGGTGTACGCGGCGCTCCAAGTGCCCGTCGGGCTCCTCCTGGACCGGCTCGGCCCCCGCCGGATGGTCGCGGGCGGCGCGCTGCTCATGGCCGCCGGGCAGGCGATCCTCGCCGTCTCGACCGACCTCGGCACGGCGATCGCCGCCCGCGTCCTCGTCGGCGCCGGCGACGCCATGACCTTCATCAGCGTGCTCGGCGTGGTCACCCGATGGTTCGCGCCGAAGCGGATCCCCGTGGTCACCCAACTGACCGGACTGCTCGGCCAGCTCGGACAAGTACTGAGCGCCGTGCCGCTGGCCGCGCTGCTGCACGGACCCGGCTGGACCGCCGCGTTCGGATCGGCCGCCTCGCTGGGCGTGCTGGCCGCGGTACTCGCGCTGGCCGTCCTCCGGGACGGTCCACCGCGAGCCGCCACGCGTCCAGACGCGCCAACCCTCCGGCACGTGGCCGGCGAACTCGCCGCGTCCTGGCGGCACCCCGGAACCCGGCTCGGCCTGTGGACGCACTTCACCACACAGGTCTCCACGAACACCTTCGCGCTGATGTGGGGCTACCCGTACCTGGTGTCGGGCCACGGCTTGTCCCAGGCCACCGCCGGCGCGCTGCTCACCGTGTTCGTCGTCGCCGCGATGGCCGCCGGACCCGTCGTCGGCGCCCTCGTCGCGCGCTACCCGCTGCGCCGCTCCTGGCTGGTCCTCGGCATCGTCGCCCTGATCGCCGGCGCGTGGACGGCGACACTGGCCGTGCCGCCGCCCGCCCCCACCTGGCTCCTCACCGTGCTCGTGCTGTGCGTCGCGCTCGGCGGGCCCGGATCGATGATCGGCTTCGACTACGCCCGGACGTTCAACCCGCTGCACCGGCAAGGCGCCGCCACCGGCATCGTGAACGGCGGCGGCTTCATCGCCGCCCTCCTCGCCATCCTGCTGATCGGATTCGTTCTGGACGCGCTGTCCCCCGGACGCGACGTCACCCCCGAAGCGTTCCGCGCCGCCTGGACCGTGCAGATCCTCTTCTGGACGGCCGGCATCACGGGCATCCTGCTGTCACGTGCCAAAGCCCGCCGCCGCATGCGGGAAGAGGAACCCGCCGCCTACACCGAAGGCGCGCCGCGCAACTCCAACGTGCAGCACTTGGGCCCGCCCCCAGCCTTGCGCAGCTCGGACAGGTCCACGGGCACGGGCTCGTAACCGCGCTCCCGAAGGCTCTTCATCAGCCCGGTCGCCTCCGCGTTGATGACGACATGGCGGCCGTCGCACACCGCGTTCAACCCGAGCACCCCCGCGTCCCGCGCGTCCGCGATCACCGCGTCGGGGAAAAGCCGCTCCAGCACCGCCCGGCTCCCCGGCGAGAACGCCTCCGGGTAATAGGCGACATTGTCACCGCCGAGCGGGAACAGCGCCGTGTCCAAGTGATAGAAACGCGGATCCACCAGCCGCAACGTCACCACCGGACGGCCGAAGAACTCCTGCGCCTCCTGATGCGCCGCCGGCTCGGTACGGAAACCCGTCCCGGCGAGGATCAGCTCATCCAGGACCAGGAAATCGCCCTCGCCCTCGTTCGTCCGCTCCGCCTCCAGCACCTCGGAGAACCCGTTGGCGCGCAGCCACGCCGCGTACGCCGGACCCTCCGCCGCCCGCTCCGGATGGGCGAACCGCGCCCCATACGCGCGCCCGTTCACCACCAGCGCGCCATTGGCGGCGAAGACCATGTCGGGCAGACCCTCGACCGGATCGATCAAACTGACCTCGTGGCCCAGCGCCACATACGTCTCCCGCAGCGACTCCCACTGCCGGACGGCCCGCGCCGCGTCCGCGCCCGCCCCCGGATCCATCCATGGATTGATCGCGTACGTGACCGCGAAGTGCTCCGGACGGCACATCAGATAGTGCCGCCGCGTCGCCACCGGCTCCGAGACCCGCACCGCCCCGGAAACGCTCCCGGGCTCCATCGCAGGCGACATGGTCATGATTGCGCTGCCCCCATCTCTCGCTGACAAGCGAAAGTTTAGGCGGGTAGGAGGCAACTACAGCATTCACGAACCATGCGCTGACCTGGCGATTTGTTGCGTATTTAGGCCCGAGAGAGCCCTTTCATTGTGGGGGGCTGTGACATATGTGGGGGGCGACCCCCACACCCCCCCGGTGCGGGGCCAGCGGTCCCCGCCGCTCGCCTTGACGGCTCGCGGCGGTTACCGCTGACCCCGGTGTAGGGGCTCCGCCCCTACGACCCCGGCAGGGGCTCCGCCCCCGACACCCCGTTGGGGGCTACGCCCCCGACACCCCGTTGGGGGCTACGCCCCTTTGCTTTACAGGTTGATCATGTGGCCGGCCAGGCCGTGGACGGCTTCCTTCATGGCTTCGCCCAGGGTCGGGTGAGCGTGGACGTTGCGGGCGACCTCGTGGACGGTCAGGTCCCACTGCTGGGCCAGGGTCAGCTGGGGCAGCAGCTCGGTCACCTCGGGGCCGATCAGGTGGGCGCCGAGGATCTCGCCGTACTTGTCGTCACTGATGATCTTCACGAAGCCGTCGGTCTCGCCCAGGCCCAGCGCCTTGCCGTTGGCGCTGTAGGGGAACTTGGCGACCTTGACGTCGAAGCCCTGCTCGCGTGCCTGCGCCTCGGTCCAGCCGAAGCTGGCGATCTGGGGCTGGCAGTAGGTGGCGCGGGGGATCATGACGTACTCCAGCTCCATGGTCTCCGCGCCGCCGATCGTCTCGGCGGCCACGATGCCCATGTTCTCCGCCGCGTGGGCCAGCATCAGCTTGGCGGTCACGTCGCCGATCGCGTAGATGTGCGGGACGGAGGTGCGGCACCGGCCGTCCACCTCGATCGCGCCGCGGTCGGTCAGGGCCACGCCGGTCTTGTCCAGCCCGTAGCCCTCGACGTTCGGCTGGAAGCCGATGGCCTGCAACACCTTGTCGGCTTCCAGGACCTTCTCGACGCCGTCCTTGCCGGTGACGGTGACCTTGACCTTGTCGCCCGAGTCGTCGATGCCGTCCACCCGCGTGGAGGTGAGCACGTCCACGCCGAGCTTGCGGTACTGGCGGGCCAGTTCCTTGGAGACCTCGGCGTCCTCCATGGGGACCATGCGGTCGAGGAACTCCACGATCGTCACCTTGACGCCGTAGTTGTGCAGGACGTAGGCGAACTCCACGCCGATCGCCCCGGCGCCCGCGATGATGATGCTCTCCGGCAGCTCGGAGCTGAGGATCTGCTCCTCGTAGGTCACCACGCGTTCCGACAGCGAGGTGCCCGGCAGCAGCCTGGTGCGCGCGCCCGCGGCGATGATGCAGTTGGCGAAGGTCACCGTCTCGGACGAGCCGTCCGCCCTGGTCACCTGGAGGGTGTTGGGGTCGGTGAAGACGCCGCGGCCCTCGTACGAGGTGATCTTGTTCTTCTTCATCAGGAACTGGACGCCCTTGGACAGCTTCTGCGCCACATCGCGGCTGCGCTGGTAGGCGGTGCCGTAGTCGAAGGTGACCGGCCCCTGCGCCCGGATCCCGAACTTGTCCGCCTCGCGGGTGACGATGTGCGCCAGCTCGGCGTTGCGCAGCAGCGCCTTGGACGGGATGCAGCCCACGTTCAGGCAGACCCCGCCCCAGTACTTCTGCTCGACGATCGCCGTCTTCAGGCCGAGCTGCGCCGACCTGATCGCGGCCGTATAACCACCCGGACCCGCGCCCAGGACCACGACGTCAAAATGGTTGCTCATTCCTGTGACGATATTCGGCCGCGGCCCGTCCTCGCATCCCCCGCCCGCACGGTTCGCGGGACGGGCACGGACACGCACGGTGATCGAATACGGGTCCGCCGAGATCATCCGTCACTGGCTGTTAAGGTTCTCGGGTCCCCCGTGCGTGCGGTGTGTGGCGAGGAACTCAGCGCGTTCCTTGGTGTTCATGGAACACGCGCGCCCGGCCGTGTCGTTCATGCCACGTCGGGCAGGCGCAGCAGGACGCACATCCCCCGCATCGGCTCCGCGCGCAGACCGGGCCCCGGCGCGGACGCCGTGAAAAGACACCGGCGGGCCCCCGAGGAAGCGGAAACGGAGGAGAGGCGAGTGAGGATCCCCAAGCCGGTCAACATCGTTCTGGACTGGGCGGAGCGGCAGGCCGGCCCGCTGGCGGCGGTGACCGCGCTGGTGGCAGCGGGGGTGGCGGCGATGTGGCAGCCGCTGCTGGCGGGTTTCGTCCTCGGTCTCGCCTTCGGCGGCTTCGCGATCCATCTGCGGCAGGGCAGGCGGCTGGCCCGGCTGCGCCGCGAGCTGGACGACGTGCTGCGTGAGAACGGCTTGCTGCGGCACCGCAACACCGTCCTGTCGAGCGGCATCATCACCAGGGAGGCGCAGGTGACGCAGGCCCTGGTGTCCATTCCGGAGCTCGGCCCGCCGCCCGTGACCGATCCGCAGCGCACCCAGCTCCTGCCCCCTCTCTCCGATGAGGAGGAGGCGGACAAGGGGGACGTTCCCTCGACGTCCGCGGACGCCGGGTGACGGGATCACCCCTGCGTTAGCGCCTGTCCTCTGGGGGCAGAGGACAGGCGATTGGGGGGTGGTGACACGTGAAGGACGAATCGGCTGAATCCGGTCGTTCGAGCGATGCTCCGGGAACGGGCGGGTCGGCACCGGGCATCCGGACCGTGCGCAAGGCCGTGCTCGCCTCGGCGATGGGCAACTGCGTCGAGTGGTTCGACTTCGGAGTGTTCAGCGCCGGTGTCATCACCGCGATCGTCGGCACCGTCTTCTTCCCGCCCGAGGAGGGCGGCAACGCCACCCTGCGCTCGTTCGCCCTGATCGCCGCGGCGTTCCTGGCGCGACCCTTCGGCAGCCTGTTCTTCGGCCCGCTGGGCGACCGGATCGGCCGCAAGAAGGTGCTGTCCACCACGATCATCATGATGTCGGCGTCCACCTTCGTCATCGGGGTCCTGCCGGGCTACGGGACGATCGGCATCGCGGCGCCGCTGACGCTGCTGGCGGTGCGGCTCATCCAGGGGTTCTCCACCGGGGGCGAGTACGGCGGCGCGGCCACCATGATCGCCGAGTACGCGCCCACGGACCGGCGCGGGTTCTACGGCGCCTTCCTGGAGCTGGGCACGCTGAGCGGCTACGTGCTCGGCGCCGGGCTGGTGCTCGGCATGCACGTGGGGCTCGGCGAAGAGCAGATGAACGCCTGGGGCTGGCGCATCCCGTTCCTGGTCGCGCTCCCGCTCGGGCTGGTCGGGCTCTACCTGCGGACGCGGATCGCGGACACCCCCGAGTTCGAGCGGCTGGAGCAGGCCGGGGCCAAGGCCAAGGCGCCGCTGCGGGAGACGATCCTGCGCAACTGGCCGATGATGTTCAAGCTGATCTGCATCGTCTTCCTGCTGAACATCGCCGACTACACGCTGCTGACGTTCATGCCGTCCTACCTCATCGACTTCCTGCACCTGGCCGATGTGAGCTCGCAGCTCACCACCATCGGGGTGGAGCTGGCGATGATCGCGGTGATCCTGCCGCTGGGCGCGCTGTCGGACCGGATCGGCCGTAAGCCGCTGCTCATCTCCGCCGCCGTCGGGTACCTCGTGCTGAGCTGGCCGGCCTTCGCGGCCATCCAGACCGACAGCGTGCTCGGGGTGGCCGCCGGGTACGCGGTCGTCGGCGGCCTGCTGGTGCTGATGCTGGCGGTGGTCGGCTCCACCTTCCCCGCCATGTTCCCCACCAAGGTCAGGTACGGGGCGTTCGCCATCGGCTACAACATCTCCACCTCGGTCTTCGGCGGGACGACGGCGGTGCTGGTGGGCTCGCTGATCGAGAAGACGGGCAACAACTACGTCCCCGCGTACTACCTGATGCTGGCGGCGGCGGTGGCGATCGTCCCGCTGCTGCTGATCCCGGAGACGGCGCGCGTGCCGATCGACAAGGTCGGGACCGAGAACGCCCCGGAACTCGTGGGTTCCGGGGCGCGGTCGAGCTGACGCGGGCCTGTTCAGTCGCGGCTGAGCTCGGGGCTGTGGCCGGGGCCGAACTCGCGTGCGATCATGCGGTCGAACTCGCGGTCCACGCTGGGGCGGAGGCGCCGGTGCGCCCACACGGCCAGAGCCGCCCCGAGGGCCAGCGCGAGGACCGTCTCGATCAGCAGTGCGATCCATACGGTGGTCACTCCGGTCTCCTCCTTTCGGGTGCGCCGGATCCTCCTGCCGGACCCGGACCTCCAGCTTGGGAACGTCCGCTGAGGGCCGCCGGCTTCCATGGTGGGGTGCCCAGAAGGTGTGACTTGCCTCATTCTCGCCCTGTTTGACCTGGTATTAACCCCCTCCGATCGCGGTCCGGGCGGGCTTCCGGCTCTATCACCTGTGGGGCCGCATGGGAGCAAGTGTCTGTTGATCCAAGGTGAGAAAACTCTCGCATTGTTATGGACTCATCACCCTGTGTAGCTTCATCCGCAGGCACACCCTCAGAGATCGGCGGTGCGGATCGTGACGGAGCAGGCGACGGAGCAGCAGGGCATGAACGGGCAGGGCACGGACCGGCAGTTCAGCCTGAGCACGCAGGCGGCGCGCAACCTTGCCACGACGACCAAGTCCGTTCCTCAGATGCAGGGCATCTCCACCCGATGGCTGCTCAAGCTGCTGCCATGGGTGCGGGCGGGCGGCGGCACCTACCGTGTCAACCGCAGGGTCAGCTACACCGTCGGCGACGGGCGGGTCTCGTTCTTCGACTCCGGCAACCAGATCAGGGTCGTCCCGCGCGAGCTGGGGGAGCTGGCGCCGCTGCGCGGGTTCGAGGACGAGCCGGTGCTGGAGGCCCTGGCCGGCCGGTTCATCGAGGAGGAGTACGAACCGGGCGAGCTGATCGTGGAGTCCGGCACCGCGGTCGACCGGGTCGTCCTGATCGCGCACGGCAAGGCCGGGAAGATCGGCACCGGTGAGTACGGCGACGAGGCGGTGCTGGGCGTGCTGGCCGGCGGCGGCTTCTTCGGCGACCGTGCCCTCGTCGGCGACGAGACCACCTGGGAGTACTCGGTCAAGGCGCTGACCGCCTGCACCGTCCTCACCCTGAACCGCGAGCAGTTCGAGCAGGTGCTCAACCTCTCGGAGGACCTGCGGGCGCATGTGGAGCGGTTCCTCCAGGGGCCGGAGCGGCCGGTCAACCCGCACGGCGAGGCGGCGATCGAGCTGGCCTCCGGCCATGCCGGCGAGCCGGTGCTGCCCGGCACGTTCGTCGACTACGAGCTGTCCCCGCGCGAGTACGAGCTGAGCGTGGCGCAGACCGTGCTGCGCGTCCACTCCCGGGTCGCCGACCTCTACAACGAGCCGATGAACCAGGTCGAGCAGCAGTTGCGGCTGACCATCGAGGCGCTGCGCGAACGCCAGGAGAACGAGCTCATCAACAACCGCGACTTCGGGCTGCTGCACAACGCCGAGCCGAGCCAGCGCATCCCCACCCGCACCGGCCCGCCCACGCCCGACGATCTGGACGAGCTGCTCACCCTCGTCTGGAAGGAGCCGGCGTTCTTCCTCGCCCATCCCAGGACGATCGCGGCGTTCGGGCGCGAGTGCAGCCGGCGCGGGATCTACCCGGACGCGGTGGACGTCGGGGGCCACCGCGTCCCCGCCTGGCGCGGCATCCCGCTCTATCCATGCAACAAGATCCCGATCACCGCGACCAGCACCAGCTCGGTGCTGCTGATGCGGACCGGCGAGGCCGCGCAGGGCGTGATCGGACTGCACCAGACCGGCCTGCCCGACGAGGTGCAGCCCGGCCTGTCGGTCCGCTTCATGGGCGTGGACGAGAGGGCGATCATCTCCTACCTGGTCAGCGCCTACTACTCCGCCGCCGTGCTGGTGCCCGACGCGCTGGCGATCCTGGACGGCGCCGAGATCGCCCACGGCGAGGCCCCATGAGCGCGCGGCGGCTCAGCCTCAGCACGGAGGCGGCGCGGAACCTGGCGACCACGACCAAGTCCGTTCCGCAGATGCAGGCCATCACCCCGCGATGGCTGCTGCGGCTGCTGCCCTGGGTCGAGGTGAGATCCGGCGCCTACCGGGTGAACCGCCGCCTCACCTACCGGCTCGGCGACGGGCTGATCACGTTCGTCAACACCGGGGACCGGGTCGGCGTCGTCCCCGCCGAGCTGGCCGAGCTGGCCCCGCTGCGGGGGTTCGCCGACGACGAGGTGCTGACCGCCCTCGCGGAACGGCTCGTCCAGCGGGAGTACGGGCCGGGCGAGCCGATCGCGGAGTCGGACGCCCCGCTCGACCGGGTCATCCTGATCGCGCACGGCAAGGTGCGGCTGACCGGCCGGGGCGAGTACGGCGACGAGACGGCGCTGGAGATCCTGACCGGCGGCAGGTTCCTCGGCGACCGGGCGCTGCTCGGGCCCGGCGCCACCTGGGAACGCTCGGCCAGGGCGCTCACCCCGACGACGGTCCTGGTCCTGCCCCTCGCCGACATCGAGGAGCTGACCGGGCGTTCCGAGGCGCTGCGCGCGCACCTGGACGCGTACCGGCGGGCGCCGGAGCCTCCGCGCAACAGCAAGGGCGAGGCGGCGATCGAGCTGGCCTCCGGTCATGCCGGTGAGCCGGTGCTGCCCGGCACGTTCGTCGACTACGAGCTGTCCCCGCGCGAGTACGAGCTGAGCGTGGCGCAGACCAGGCTGCGGGTGCACACGCGCGTGGCCGACCTCTACAACGAGCCGATGAACCAGGTCGAGCAGCAGTTGCGGCTGACCGTCGAGGCACTGTGCGAACGCCAGGAGGACGACCTGGTCAACGACCGCGGCTTCGGGCTGCTGCACAACGCCGACCTGCGGCAGCGCATCTCCACCCGCACCGGGCCGCCCACCCCCGACGACCTGGACGAGCTGCTGACCCGGCGCCGCAAGTCCCGGTTCTTCCTGGCCCATCCCAAGGCGATCGCCGCGTTCGGCCGCGAGTGCACGGCCCGTGGCGTCTACCCGCGGACCGTCGAGCGGGAGGGCGCCCGCGTCCAGGCGTGGCGCGGGGTGCCGATCCTCCCCTGCGACAAGATCCCGATCAGCCCGTCCGGGACCAGCTCGATCCTGTGCCTGCGGACCGGCGAGGACGACGAGGGCGTGATCGGCCTGCGCCGGACCGGGCTGCCCGGCGAGGTCCGGCCCGGGGTGACGGTCCGCGCCATGGGCGTCGACTCCAGGGGGATCGTCTCGTACCTGGTCAGCTCCTACTACTCCGTGGCGGTGCTGGTCCCGGACGCGCTGGGCGTCCTGGAGAACGTCGAGGTGGCGCGGTGACCGGTGAGGCCACGGTACCGGGGCAGGCGGTCCCGGCCCGGCCCGCGAGCGAGGTGCTGGCCTGGTGCCGGAGCCTGCTCGACCCGGCGCTGCACGAGACCGCGGCCTACCTTCCCGACGCGATGCGCCGCATCGCCGCGTACCACTTCGGCTGGCGGGACGAGCACGACCGTCCCGCCGCCGGGGGCGGGGGCAAGACGATCCGCGCGGCGCTGGTCCTGCTGACGGCGCGGGCGGCCGGCGGCACCGCCGAGGCGGCGGTGCCGGCCGCGGTCGCCGTCGAGCTGGCGCACAACTTCTCGCTGCTGCACGACGACGTCATGGACGGCGACCTGATGCGGCGGCACCGTCCCGCCACCTGGACGGTGTTCGGCGGCAACGCCGCGATCCTGGCCGGGGACGCCCTGCTGGCCTGCGCGTTCGAGGCGCTCACGGCCGCCGGGCACCCGGCCGCGCCGCGGGCCGTGGGGATCCTCGCGAGGGCCGTGCTCGACCTGGTCGAGGGACAGAGCGCCGACATGGCGTTCGAGCGCCGCGACGACGTGACAGTGCCGGAGTGCCTGGCCATGGCGGCGAACAAGACCGCCGCGCTGCTGGGCGGCGCCTGTGCGATCGGCGCCGCGCACGGCCACGACGGGCACGGCCGCGAGGGTCACGGTGGCGGCCCGGCCGCGCGGATCGAGCACTTCCGCAGGTTCGGGGAGCGGCTCGGCCTGGCCTTCCAGCTCGTCGACGATCTGCTGGGCATCTGGGGCGATCCCCATGTCACCGGCAAGCCCGTCCACTCCGACCTGCGCAGCCGCAAGAAGTCCCTGCCCGTCGTGGCCGCCCTGACCTCCGGCACGCCCCAGGCCGCGGAACTGGCGGCGCTCTACCACCGGGACCAGGCGCTCAGCGACGCGGAGGCCGCCCGTGCCGCCGACCTCGTCGAGGCCGCGGGCGGCCGGGCCTGGGCCGTCCAGCGTGCCGGGGAGTACCTGGAGGAGTCCCTCGTCCATCTCGACCTGGCGGCTCCCCGCCCTTCCGCGGCCGACGAACTGCGCGCGCTGGCCCGCATGGTGGTGGACCGCG
Organism: Actinomadura sp. SCN-SB; assembly: GCF_043906805.1. NCBI lineage: Bacteria > Bacillati > Actinomycetota > Actinomycetes > Streptosporangiales > Thermomonosporaceae > Actinomadura > Actinomadura sp. SCN-SB. The sequence continues at coordinate 74,100 of NZ_JBIMPP010000001.1, forward strand.
ACCGCTAGCCGCCGCATGGCTGTCGATCATACGTTCGAGTAGGCTGGGCGCGTGCAGCATGTGCCGTTCATGTGTCCGCAGGGGCATCGGCTCGGTCCCGGACGTGTCATCGTCGGCTGGTCGCCCTGCGGCTGCCCGCCCTGTGTCGAGCGGGGCCGCGGGCTGCGCGGGCACCGTACCTATCTGTGCCTGACCTGCAAGGACGAGCATGTGACGACGATGTGCTACCAGCCGTACCACATCCCGGGTCAGGGCGCCGGGTACCGCTGGCCCTAGCGGTCACCTAGGGGCCTCGCGGTCCCCGCTTAGTAGTCTCGCCCGGTGTTCCCCACGCGTAGCAGGCTGGCCGACGGCCGCGAGATCATTTACTTCGACGACCGGCGTGGCCGGGTCCCGGTGCCCGACCCCCGCGACCTTCCGGCCGTCGAGCCGCGATGCGAGTCCCGGCGCGACCCGCTCACCGGCGAATGGGTGACGATCACCGCTCACCGCAACACCCGCACGTTCCTTCCCCCGGCGGACCAGTGCCCGCTGTGCCCGGGCGGCCCCGCCTCGGAGATCCCCGACCCCGGCTACGAGGTCGTGTCCTTCGAGAACCGCTTCCCGTCGTTCTCCGCACGGACACCGGGCTTCGCCCGTCCCGAAGGATCGGCGTCCCGGGGCGTCCTGGACGCGGTGGACGGGCAGGAGCTGTTCCCGCGCATGCCGGGCACCGGGCGGTGCGAGGTCGTGTGCTTCACCGACGACCATGACGCGACGCTCGCGCGGCTGCCGCTGTCCCGGGTCCGGCTCGTGATCGAGGCATGGGCGGAACGCACGTCCGCGTTGTCCGCGATGCCGGAGGTCGAGCAGGTCTTCGTGTTCGAGAACCGCGGCGTCGAGATCGGCGTGACCCTGCACCACCCGCACGGGCAGATCTACGGCTACCCGTTCGTGACGCCCCGTACCGCGCGGATGCTGGAGCGGGCGTCCGCGCACCGCGACGCGACGGGCGGCGAGCTGTTCGGCGACGTGCTGGCCGCCGAACGCGCGGCCGGCTCGCGGATCGTGCGGGCCGGTGAGCACTGGACGGTGTTCGTCCCGGCCGCGGCGCGCTGGCCGGTCGAGGCGCATGTGATGCCGCACCGGCACGTACCGGATCTGGCCGGGCTCACCGAGGACGAGCGCGACGAACTCGCCGTCCTGTACCGCGACCTGCTGCGCCGCTGCGACGCCCTGTACGGGGGGCCGCTTCCGTACGTCGCGGGCTGGCACCAGGCCCCGGTGGGGGAGGGACGCGACCTGCTCCGCCTGCACCTTCAGCTGTTCTCCATCCGCCGCGCACCCGACAAGATCAAGTACCTGGCGGGCTCGGAGTCGGGCATGGGCGCGTGGATCAACGACGTCCCGCCCGAGCGCGTCGCCGAGCGCCTCCGTGCCGCCGGTTGATCGTCCGGCGGAACGGCCCGTGCCGCGCGGTTGATCACCTTCTCTGGGATTTTCGGTGTTTTCGCAGATCAAGACCGCCGGTTATGCAGAGGGATGGAGAAATTCGGCGCATTCATGAACAATGAAGCCTCCGGCCGCGTCTTGATCAGATGACGGGCGAGGTGACGACCGGCCGTGCCAGGGGATCGCGAAGGGATCAGGGGTGCGCGCGGAGTGGCAGGCTCACATCGATGAGCTGCTGGCGGAGTACAAGCGCCGCCAGGCGGGACTGAAGCAGCTGCAGGAGCGGCTGGCCGCGATCGAGGCCGAGGGAGAGTCCGAGGACGGGACCGTCAAGGTCAAGGTGGACCGCCAGGGCCGACTGACCTCCGTGGAGTTCGACCCGCGCGGCCTGCGCCGGCTCGGCTCGGAAGAACTGGCCGAGGCCGTCATGGAGGCGTCCGGCAAGGCCGTGGGCGAGGTCTCCGCGCAGATGAAGCAGGCCATGGAGGGGCTGGTCCCCGAGGGTGCCGCCGAGGAGGGCTTCGACCTCACCAAGCTGGTCCGCGAGCCGCCCCGTGACTTCGACGCCGTCCGCGAACGCTACGGATTGCTGGACCGATGACGTACGAACTGCGGGTCGACACCGAGGCGCTGCGGCGCGCCGGACGCGGCTTCACCACCGGGTCGAGCAACCTGAAGAGGATCCACGACCGGCTGAACGCCGCCATTTCGGCCGAGGGCAAGTGCTGGGGCGGCGACACGACCGGCCAGGAGTTCGAGAAGAACTACCTCAAGCCGAGCCAGGACGTGCTCAAGCTGTTCGGCGAGCTGGCCAAGGGCCTCGAAGAGGTCCGTAAGGGCGTCGACCAGATGGCCAAGCAGTACGAAGCCGCCGAGGACGCCGCGACGATCAGGGGGATCTGACCCGTGGGGATGGAGATCCCCGACTCGGTCAAATGGCTGTCCTGGATCGTGGGCGCCGACTGGCCGGAGGGGGACGAGACCGCCATGCGGCGGGTCGCCGAAGGCTGGACGACCGCCGGCGGCGAGGTCCGCAACCTGATCGACGACCTGGGCAGCGTGGCGTTCGACGTCACCAGCGCGCTGGACGGCTACGCCGCCGAACAGTTCAGGGCGCACTGGGACACCTGGGTCAGCACCGATCCGCAACGGCTGACCAAACTGGCCGACGCGTGCGATCAGCTCGCCAAGGTGATGAACGACGGCGCGACGGACATCGAGTACGCGAAGTACATGTTCATCGCCCTGCTGATCATCACGGCGATCGAGATCATCATGCTGATCTATTCGGCCTTCGCGACGTTCGGCGCGTCCACGGCCGCGATCCCGGCGGTGGAGGCGGGCGCGCAGATCGCCTCCCGGACGATCTTCCAGCGGCTGCTGTCCTGGCTGGCCCGTAACGTCATCATCCACGGCGCGGTCATGGGCGCGCTGGAGGGCGGCGGTCTGGACCTGCTGATCCAGGGCGTCCAGGTGGCGCAGGGCAACCGGGACGGGATCAACTGGGGCCAGACGCTCCGGTCCACCGTGGACGGCGCCATCGGCGGCGCGATCTCCGGTGGCGTCGCCGGCGGCCTGGGCAAGATCCCCGGCGTCGACGGCGCCGCGGACACCGCGCTCGGCAGCATGTTCAAGGGCGCCGTGCGGGAGGGTGCCTCCGAGGCCATCAGCGGCGTCGCGGGCACCGTGGCCTCCGCCGCCATCCACGGCGAAAGCCTCACGTGGGACGACATCGCCAAGGGCGCCACCTCCGGCGCGGCCGGCGGCGCCATCGGCGGTGCGCGAGGCGGTCTCGGCGAGTTCGGCTCGGGGAACGCGGGCGGCGGCGTGAACCTGGGAGGCTCCGACGACGGCGGCGGCGCGAACCCCGCGGGCGGATCGGACCCCGGCGGCTCCGGCCCAGGATCGGACCCGGGAGGCTCCGGTCCGGGTTCGGACCCGGGAGGCTCCGGTCCGGGTTCGGACCCGGGAGGTTCCGGTCCGAGTTCGGACCCGGGTGGCTCCGGCCGAGGAAACGGCGGCGAAGGCGGCCCGAGCCCCGGAACGGGCTCCAGCGGAGACGGCGGCACCCACGCGGGCTCCGGCCCCGCTCCAGGCCCTACCCCAGGCACGGGCTCCGGCGATGGCGGGGGCTCCGGCCCGAGCGGTGGCGACGGCGGATCGAACCCCGGCTCCGGCTCGACCCATGGTCCCGGGCCGAGCACGGGCGACGGCCCATCGCCTGGCGGATCGCCCTCAGGCCCACCGCCCGGAGGCTCGGACTCCTCAAGCGGGCCGTCCACCTACTCAAGCCCCGGCGGCAGCACGGACCCGTCCGGTTCGTCCTCGCCGCCCAGTGGCCCCTCGACCGACACCTCCAGCAGCCACGGCTCGCCGGCGCCGTCCAGCGGTGCCCCGTCCACCGGAGGCACGGACAGTGGCGGTTCGTCACCGGGTGGATCGCCGCAGCCGACGCGGGTCCACGGCGACGGAGGTTCGCCGGGCGGTGGCTCATCGGACGGCGGCACGTCCGGCGGCGGCGGTAACCGCGTCGCGAGCCTGCTGGCCGGTGACACCGGCGGTGGCGGCGGACCCGCTCCCGGGACGATCCCGGGTGCGTCACTTTCGTCCATGCCCAGCGATGCGGGCGCGTCCGGGAGCCCGTCCACGGCCGGGGGCGCGCCCGCGCCCGCGGCGGCGGGCGCCCCGGCGGGCGGCGCGACACCCGGCCCCGCGGCCTCACCCGGCGCCGTCCCCATGGGCGGCGCCCCCGGGATGGCCGGTGGCGGAGGATCCCCATCGGGCGGCGGCTCACCAGGATCCCGCCCCTCGCCATCCCCGTCCGCCGACCCGGGACCGAACCGGCCTGCGTCCACCGACACCCGCCCGCCGACAAGGGACCCGCTGACCCGTCCCGAATCGCAGCCGTCGAGCACGCGCCCCGGGCGAACCGACACCACTCCCGCCGATGGCGGCACCCGTCCCCGCCCAGGAGACCCGGCCACCCGCCCATCACCAGCCACAGCGCCACCACCCGACGGTCATACACCAGCCGCCAGGCCGGACCCGGCGAGCACGGTGCCACCCCCGCGAACCGCGGATCCTGCCACCCGTCCATCACCGGCCGGGACGCCACCACCCGCTGGCGCCACACCGGGCGCCAGGCCGGACCCGGCGAGCACGACGCCACCTCCGCGGAGCGAGCAACCGTCCACCCCCGCGGGGACGCAGCGCCCGGACGGCGCCGCGCCCGGCGCCAGGCCCGACCCGGCGCGCACACCGACCGAACAGCCTGCGCCAACCGGTGGCACGCCGCCACGTACGGATTCGCCGTCGTCGTCGCTCGCGGGTGACTCCGCCCCACCGCATGGCTCCGAAGGGGACGGAAGGACACCCCCGCAGGACGGGGACCCCGCGCCACGCTCACGCGGGGACGACGACGCGGGAACGCAGGACCCGCAGCGGACCCCCGGAGACTCGGTCAAGGACTCCCCCGAGACGCGCCGGCTCAAGCGGGAGACCCTCGACTGGAGCAACTATTACCTGCGCGAGGGCCAGGCCATCCGCCGCACCACCACCCCCGACGCGGACGGGCACGTCCACCCGCCGCTGGCCTGGAACGCCGAACGCGGCGGCTGGGACCCGCTCCCGGACAGGCCCGTCGTCCGCGCCGAGTACGTGGAGCCGCGGCCCGTCTCGCAGTCCGCCACCCCCGAGCGGCGAGCGGAACTGCAGGGCCTTATCGACCAGCGTTCGGAGGCCATCGAACGGGCCAGGGAGGCCGCCGAGAACTACAAGAACGACTCCTCGCCCGAGAACTTCGAGGAACGGCGCCAGGCGTTCGAGGAGCAGACCGGCCTGGGCGAGGACCTCGGGGAGAACGCCGCCAGGGACGCGTTCGCCGACCTGCTCCGCGACCGGTACGGGGACCGGGAGGTCCAGGTCGAGCAGTTGTTTCCGCGTCCGGACGCCGACGGCGAGCCCGCCCGCACCGCGCGCAGCGGCGAGTTCGACCAGGTGTACCGGGTCACCGACCCCGAGACGGGTGAGGTACGGCACTACGTCATCGAGGCCAAGGGACCGTCCGCCCAGCTCGGCTCCCGCATCGGCGAGGGCGGGTTCTCCTACCAGCAGGGCCACCCGGCCTATGTCGACAGCCTGCTGGACGCGATGGAGCAGCGTGGTGGGGCCGACGCCGACCTCGCCTACGCGCTGCGCGACGCCTTGGACGACAAACAGCTCGAATACCACTACGCCCGCGCCAAGGTGGGCATCGACGACGACGGCAACCCGTACTACGCGGGATACGAGCGCCGCCAGTTCGACCTGAGCGGGAGCACCACCGACGGCGGCGACGCCCCGCCCCAGGACGGCGACGGCCCGCGGCACCGCGAGTCGGCCGAATCCACCGACGACCCCGGCACGGCGGATCAGCAGGACACCGGAGCACCCGAGGGACTGCCGTCCCACCTGGGGGATGTCTACCGCAACAGCGAGGCCACGCCCGCCGGGCGGTCCTTCTACGGCGCGGACGACGCTCCTATGCGCGACCTCGCCCAGCGCGTCCCTCCCGACCCCGACCGGTTCGTTGTGGACGCCCACGGCGACGCCGACGGCGTGATCGTCGACGGCCGCAGGCTCAGCGTCGACGACGTCGCGGACCTGATCCGCAACGACCCGAACTGGAACGGCCGCGAGGTCATGCTGCTGTCGTGCGACACGGCGGGCGGCGCCTTCGCCGAACAACTGGCCGCACGCCTGGGCGTCCCCGTGACCGCCCCGCACGGCCTCGCCTGGTCCGACGCCGACGGCAACGTCTACGCCTCCTCGGGCACCACCGGCCCGGACGGACGCACCCTGCCCGACCTCCCCCCGAACGGCGGCTGGACCACTCACCACCCCAACGGCGACACCACCTCGTCCGGCACGGCGGGCCACGCCCCAGGCCACCCCGTCACCACCCCGCCCGACACCGCAAGGACCCCAGCCGCCTCCCGAGGCCCCGGCCAACAACCGGACCCGGACACCCCCACCGGTTCACCCACACCGGCGAGTGCAGCGCCTAGCGGCCGTACAGGCGAGAGCGGCATCGCTGGACAACGCACGCCCACCGACCCACGTACGCCCAGTCCCGGAACCGGCGATGGCCGAGCCGCGGCGAGTTCGGGCGCCGCATCCAACGCGAGGTCGGACTCCGGCGTCTGGACGCCGGCACCTTCGAGCACTGGCGCCGACCCACGTGCGGCTTCGGGCCCAGTAAGCACCGCCGGGCAACCCACGCCCGGCGATCCACGTGCGTCTTCTCACACGCCTACCCCAACGGGCCCCACTGCCGGGCGCGCAGGCGAGAGCCCCGCCGCTGCTCAGCACACCGACTCCCGCACACCCACTGATCCACGGGCGACAACGCCTCCGGGCCCAGAAAATACCGTTGGCCAACGCACGCCTAGCGATCCACGCGTGCCCGCTGGCTCACCCGGACCGATGGGTGCGGCGGCCCCCGCTGGTGGGCGTGTAAGTGAGGCTCCGGCTGGTGGCGCCGCTGGCCAGCGCACCGACTCCCGCACGCCCGCTGATCCACGGGCGACAACACCTTCGGGCACTGACGCTGATCCGCGAGCCGACGCGGGCCCGCGTACGCCCATGGACCCGCGTGCGGCTACGGACCCGGGGCAGCGCGCGCCTGGTGATGCGCGTGCGGCGACTTCTGGAGCGCCCGCTGATTCGCGGGCGGCGGCGCCTTCGGGTGTTGGTGCTGATCCGCGGGCTGACGTGGGGTCGCGTGCGTCTGCGGACTCGCGGAATGTGGCTGACCCGCGTGTGGCTTCGGACCCGGGGCAGCGCGCGCCCGGCGATTCCCGTTCGTCGACGGGTACGCCGGCTGATCCGCGGGTGGCGGGTTCTGGGGCGGTTGTTGATTCTCGGTTGGCTGGGGATTCCAGTTCGGGTGGGGAGGTCCGGGCGCCTGGTGAGCCCGGGGTGGGGGCTGACACTCGGGGTGGGGAGACTCCGGCCGGGCGGTCGCTGCATGATGATCCGGCGTTGCGTGAGCGGGCTCGGAGGGTTGCGGCGGATCCCCGGCGGTTCGTGCTGGACGGGCCTGGGGACAGGGATGGGCTGGCGCCGGGTGGGCGCAGGTTGCGGCCCGAAGAGGCGGCGCGGCTCATTCGGAACGACCCGAACTGGAACGGCCGCGAGGTCATGCTGCTCGCGGACAACGTGGGGGGCGGGGAGTACGGGCGGCGGCTCGCGCAGGAGCTCGGGGTTCGCGTGGTCAGCCCGACGGGGCCGGTCCGGGTGGACGAGAACGGGCAGGTGTCGTCGAGCGGGTGGACCGCGGCCGATCCTCCGCCTGCCGACCCGGCGCCCGGGCAGGTGGGTCCGGACGGGGTGCGGCGCTTCGACAGCGATGCCGAGGGCGACGCGTACGGCGAGAACCATCTGGGGCATGTGTTCGACGGGCTGCCGCCCCAGCTTCAGCAGGCGCTGCACTGGTACACGGTGCAGTCGATGCCGAACCCGTTCCTGCGTCCCGGGGCGGACCTGCCCGGCTATCTGAACCGGATCGAAAACGAGCATCGGGCGGTGTGGGAGCTGGCCCGCATGAACGGCGGCTACGTGCCGCGGACGGCGGACCTGCATCGCCTGTGGTCCAACCCCGACTTGTCGCCCCAGCAGCGGGCGTTGCTGCAACACATCCTGTCGTTCCCCAACCCCGAGCACCGGATCGCCGACCTGGTGCAGTCCTCGCAGCAGCGCGAGTTCCTGGCCCAGTACCTGGGCGGGCCGCCCACGGTGGACGCGTTCAACCAGCGGATCGCCGAACTCGACCAGGCCCTGAACCAGCCGCTTCCCGAGCCGATCCAGGTGGAGCGCGGGCTGCACGACGTGTCGTTCATGCGGCTCGCGGACGGGACGCCGCTGGGGAGCCGTGACCCGGCGTTGCTGGTGGGGTCGACGCAGACCGAGCCCGCGTACATGTCCACCTCGCTCGGGCGGGATCCGGCGACCGTGGACGGCGACCCGTTCAGCTACCACATGCACATCGACCTGCCGCCCGGGTCGCGCGGTGTCTGGATGGGGCACGACAGCGCCTATCCGGACCAGCGCGAGCTGATCCTGCCGCGCGGCACCCGGTACGAGATCACGAGCGTGGAGTACCGGGGGGTGGACGAGCGGGGCAGGCCCGTCTACGACATCCGGGCCACCGCGATCCCGCCGGGTCCGCCTCCGGGGACCGTGGCGGCGCGCGGAGGTGAGCTGGCCTCGTCGCCGGGCGAGGGCGACGTGCACCATGGCGCCGAACCGTCTTCGGACGCCGCGCGCCGGCCGGACGACACGGTGCGGCGCGTCATGGACGACCCGCACGTCCAGCGGATGCTGGAGCGGGCGGGCGAGCCTCTCGGGGGCGACCTTGGCCGCCGGCTCCAGCAGGTCCTTCCCCATCACCCGGAGCTGGCGCGCATCGTCGCCGGGGACGGGTCGAACGCGCTGGAAACGTCGCTGCGGGAGTCGCTGCTGTCCCGTCCCGAGACGCTCAACAACCTGCTCCGCCATCCCGAGGCGGTCGGGGTCCTGGAGCAGGCGGTCGCGGACGTGGAGCGGCGCGGTCCCGAGGCCATCCTGGAGGGGACGGGGCCGAAGGCGGAGCCCACCCCTCTCACCGACACGCAGCGCGAGATCAGCGAGCGGGTGGCGCGTGAGGTGCAGGAGAGCCGGCGTCCCGGTGAGGACCGCAACCCGCGGGTCGCCCCATCCCAGCCGGACTTCGACCCGTCCCAGGTGGATCCGGCCAACGGCAGGAACGACCCGTACCTGAACTCCTACCTGGACGACCTGTACCAGCGGATGCGCGAGTCGGTCCCGGCGTTGCGGGCGCTGGTGCACGATCCGGCGCTGGGCGGGGAACCGCATCTGCGTCCTGGCGAAAAGGACCGCGTGCGGGCCCTCGACAAGATCATGGGTGACTACGGCGGGGACGCGAGCCGGCTGAACGACCTGCTGGGCGCCAAGATCCAGTTCGATTCGGTCGCGGACCTGTACCGGGCGCTCGACGGCCTCGGGTCGGTCGCGGCGCGGCACGGCATCGAGATCGTCTCGTTCAAGGACCGGATGCTGAGCCCCGTCCCGAGCGGCTATCGGGACGTCCGGCTGACCGTCCGCATGCCGAACGGTCACATCGGTGAGCTCCGGCTGCACCTGAAGTCGATCGACGAGGTCGCCGCCTACGAGCACGCGCTGTACGAGGTGCGCCGCGACCTGCCGAACGCGGCCGAGGAGCAGAACCGTCCGCTGACCCCGGAGGAGGACGCGCTCGACCGGGCGATCAACGAGCGGGTCATCGGCCGTTTCAAGGACGCCCTCGGCCGGGCGCTTCAGGACGTCCCGCCGCCCGGCCCGCGCGAGGGCGGTCCCGGCGCCGACCTGAGCGGAGGGCCCGCCGGTCCGGCGCGGCCCCCGGCGGCGTCCCAGTACGGCTGGTACCAGGACGCTCCGAGCCCCCAGCACGCCGCCGAGCCCTCGCATCACGCCGAGGCGCCCGCCGACCCCCACGTCCCGGCCGACCTGCCGGCGCATCTGCGGGACGTCTTCCGTGACAGCGAGTCCACCCCGGCAGGGCGCGCCTTCTACGGCCCGGACGAGGACGGCATGCGCGACCTGGCCCGTCGCGTCCCCGCGGATCCGCGGCGGTTCGTCGTCGACGCGCACGGCGACCCGGACGGCGTGCGCGTGGGCGGGCGCAGGCTGAGCGTGGACGACGTGGCGGCGCTCATTCGCAACGACCCGAACTGGAACGGCCGCGAGGTCATGCTGCTGTCGTGCCGGACGGGCGAGGGCGATGTCGCCGCCGAGCTGTCCCGCAGGCTCGGTGTCCCCGTCCTGGCCCCGCACGGCCTGGCCTGGTCCGACAGCGACGGCAACGTCTTCGCGTCGTCCGCCGAGCGGGGTCCGGACGGCGGCCCGCGGCCCACCTGGCCTCCGAACGGCTCCTGGACGGCCCATCACCCCAACGGCACCACCACGCCCGCCGGCCACGACGGCTACCCCTCGGATCCGCCGGACGGCCAGGACGCCGGGCCGCGTACCGATCTCGCCGCGAGGGGAGCGCCGTCCCAGGACGATCCTCCGCCGCTGATCACCGGGCCGGACGGCAGGCTGCACAGGGAGGGCGACCCGGAGACGACGTACCGCACCCCGGACGGCAGGCTGCACTTCGACGGGGACGATCCGGGCACCTTCCGGAACGAGCTGACCCAGCAGTTGCAGGACGAGAAGACCGGGCGGTTCGTCAAGGACAAGTTCCGCGAGCGTCCCTACGACTTCGAGGCCGTGGTGGCCGACGGGCCCCATGACCACACTCCGAGCGACGAGGCCAGGCGAAAGCTCGACGAGCTGGCCGCGCAGCGCGCGAAGGTCCAGGCCGAAAAGGATTTCCTGCGAGCTCAGATCGACGCGCTGCCCGGAATAGCGGGATTCCCGAAGAAAGAGGACGGCGGCAATCTCTACGGAATCGAGCGAATCCACGATCTGGGTCAGAAGAAACTGCGCGACACGCTCGAATCCGCGGCGCGGGCGGTGCGCAATAACACCGCGCTGGACCCGCGGCACCGGGCCGCCTTGATCGACGACTTGGACCGGCTTTCCGATCTCGCCCGCCAGCACACCGCCAAGAACAAGGAACTGGTGAGCCTCAGCGAGCGGCTCGGAATGGTCGCGGCCATCGACTTCGCCACCAACGCCGCCGGGGGCGTCCGGCTCACCCCGCTGGTGGACGACGAGCCGGGGGTCCCCGGGACCCTGGACGTGACCGCCGCCCTCACCGGCGATCCTCCGCGCCTCACCGTGGTGGAGGCCAAGGGCGTCGGCTCCGGCCTGGGCGGACGGCTGGTCGAAGGCGGTAAGAAGGCGGAGCAGGGCACCCCCGAGTACCTCGCCTGGGTGCTGGAGCGCGATCCGGACCTGAAGGCCGCGCTGCGCGAGCGTCCGGACTTGCGGGAGGCGCTCCAGAAGGCGCTCGACAACGGGACGCTTCAGGTCGAGTACTACACCGTCCATTCCGATGAGGCCGGTAATGTGAAGTGGTCGCGATTCGACCTTACGAGGGACGACGCCTCCTTCGTGCCGCGCCGGATCGCCGGTCTGAGGCCGGTAGTAGGATGACGGTCCATGAGTGACTTCCGGAGGCTGTCCGATCGGGAACTCGCGGATATGGCCCGGCGGTTGCGCGCTCTCGAGTGGCCGCGTGATCCGGCCGATGTCCCCGCGATCGCCGCGGCCTTCGACTGGAAGGTCGAGTCCCTTCGCGAAATGGGGGCCCGGCTGGGAACGAGATTCGGAATCGCCACCGGGAACGTCGAATTCGAGGAGGGCCGGGCGGTGCACGTCCGGGCGGCGGTGTGCTCGGACATCGATCGGGAGTCGGCCGAGGAGCGCGCCTGGCTCCAGGACGTCTTCGCCGAGTCGGTCGAGGCGGTGTCGGCCGCGCTCGGCCCGCCGACGCAGCGGCTCCCGGGGGAGACGCCCGAGGTGCGGTGGCGTGGTGAGCGCTCGACCGTCTCGGTGCTCAAGTACTCGGTGATCGTCGATATCGCGCTGTCCACCAACGAGTACATCGACGAATACGACCGGGACGTGGACCAGGAGCTGTGATGACGTGGGAGGAGTTCGCCGGCGGCCTGGCCGAGGAGCTCGCCGGGCTGCCGGCCGGTGCGCTCCTGGTGGTGTCCGAGCCCGACGAGCGCGGCCGGTACGCGCAGTTCTACCAGGGAGACGACGAGCTCGTCGCCTACGTCGTCGTCAATTCCTGGCTTCCCGAGCCGGCTCGTGCCACGCCGGAAGGGGAACGGGCGATCGCTCGGGCCGGGTGGAACGAACCTCTGCCCCCCGGCCATGAGAACTGGTGGCGGACGCTTTCCTGGCCTGCGTCGTCCCGGCAGTACCGCGACCTCGCCGACAGCGTCGCGACGGCCCTCCGGGACGGTTACGGCATCACCGGTCCCGAGGGCTGGACCTACCAGGCGTGGAACGAGCGCACCGGGGACGACCTCGAACTTCCCCGTCTGGGTCTCGCGCCCGCCTCGAACGAAGAGACCCCGGCTGAAGAGACGAAGACATGAGCGACCTCCCGCAGTACTACGTCTACGAAGGGCGGCCGGTCGTCTTCGTCGGGCCGCCCGGAGGCGGGCTGGACTGCCTCGCGGTCTCCCCGCAGACCGGGGAGTTCCTCCGCGACATGTCCTATGTCCGGAAGATCCGTTACGGAACGCAGGCGGACATCGAGACGTTGACGCGGGACGAGTTCGTCCAGAGGGTGGAGGAGTACCGCGCCCGCCACGTCAAGGGCGAGGGCCCCGTCCACGCCCTGTATGAGACCATCAACGGCCTGGAGGACACCGCCAGGGCCGAGGGGCGCGACCTGACGGCCGAGGAGGCCGCCCTGGTCCGCACCCTCCGCGAGCGGACGCACGGGCTCTTCGAGGCCGAACTGCGCGCCCGGGGCCGCGGATATCTCCCGGGCGCGAACGGGCACGAAAGGTGATGGAGGGGAGCGCGATGACCCAGCCGCCGGCCGGGAGCGGGCTGCGCATGGCCAGGCCGTTCGACTCGCAGGCTCCGGACGGCACGCCCGTCGTCCAGCGCCCGGCGGTGCCCGACGAGGAGCGCGAGGCGGTCGTGCGGTACCTGCGGCAGGCGCCGATCGTCCTGGCCGCGCGGAGCCTCGACCCCGATCTCATGGACCCGCGGCGGCCGTCCAGCGTGCCGCTGACGTACCACACGGACGGGACGTGGATCTGGCCGGGCGCCGTGGGCTACTACCTCCAGGCGCACGGCGTCCCTCCGGAGCCCGACCTGGTCGCCCACATCAGGGCGGCCGGTTTCCGGCTGCCCGAGGTCAGCGAGGACGCGCGCAAGGACGCCGTCACCGCCATCACGAGTTCGTCCCGGTGAGGCCGTTGTGAGCCAACCTCCCCAGGTACCGTCGCCGCCGCCGGGCGGGTTCCCTCCGTCCGGGGCTCCGTCGGGGGTGCCCGCGTACAGGGAGCCGCCGCCGGAGACCTACGAGCCGTTCACCCGCAAGCCGGTGGTCTACCTGCCGGTGATGCTGGCGGGGCGCCATATCGGCTTCCTGTGGGCGTCGGTGACCGACAGGGCCGCGGGTTTCCTGCGGCGCAGGGAGTTCTTCCAGGAGGGCTGGTACGCGCTCTTCATCTGGGAGGAGCGGCTCCAGCGGGCCTACGCGGAGGGGCTGCCCGCGCGGGAGGCGATCCGCCGCTGGGTCGGGGCGCCCGAGGATCCGCGGGGCGGCGGCGTCCCGGCCGGTGTGCGCGAGGAGACGGCCGGTTCGCTGCAACAGGTGGAGGCGCTGGCCGACCCTGGGCGCCCGCCGACGCCCGGCCCGCTGATCCAGGACGGGGAGTACCCGGACGGCACTCCGGCGGACAGGTCCAAGGGCTGGGGCCCGCTGACCTTTGACCTGCCGCCCAGCTACACGCCCGAGGCGCAGGGGCCGGTCCGGTATCTGCCGGTCATGCGGGGGTCGGTCCTGCTCGGCTACCTGTGGGCCTCCCCTACGGAGAACGCCGCGTCCTATATGGCACGCAAGGACGCGGGCGTCGCGGGGGTGAACGCCGGTGGACCGTGGGTCCTTCGCCTGCGCGAGCTGTACGAGCAGGGTGTGCCCGCGATCGAGGCGCTGGCGCGTTGCCGGGCGGTGTCGGCGGAGGGCGCGGGCGCCGTTCCGCAGGACGCGCAAGAGCAGACCGCCGCGAGCCTCCACGAGCTGGGGCGGCTCGCCTCTCGCTATGAGCAGTCCCTGCCCATCGCGTTCAATCCCGCGCCCGATGATGTGGCGGTGGTGCAGCGTCCGCCCGTCCCGGAACACGAGCGGGACGCCCTGATCGCCTATCTGGAGCAGGCGCCCGTGGTGTGGGACGGCGGCGCGCCCCTTGCGGACGGCTACGACCGGGGACGTCCCGCAAGGGTTCCGAACACCTTCCATACCGACGGCACGTGGGTTTGGCTGGGAGGGGTCCCCTACCACCTCCGCGTCCATGGCGTCGCGCCCGACCCTGGCCTGGTCCAGCACGTCCGTTCCCAGGGGTTCCGGTTGCCCGAGGTCGGCCCGGCGGCGCATGAGGCCGCGATACGCACCCTCGAATGGCAGGGCCTTCTCGTGGGGCCGCCCCCGCCCGCTTCCTGAGGCTCCCAGGACCGGAGCGGTCAGGTGGGGAACTCACCCACCCAGCGGCCGTCGAGCAGCGCCTCGGGGATGTAGGCCGACTGGACGTCGATGGTGAACCCCAGCTCCCTGGCCAGGCATGCCAGCGCGAGGGGTTCGAGGGCGATGTAGGACGTGGAGTTGGCGGCGCGTTCGCTGTCCCGCGTCCAGTAGGCGCGGTGGAGTTCGAGCGCCTCGAACAGGGCGCCGTTGAAGGCGGCCTCGTCGTTCTCGACGATCGCCTTGAACATCTTCATCCGCGGCAACGCCAGCAGCGCGATGTGCTCGCCGCCGTCGCGGTCGAGGCCGGGCGCGTCCGGGTCGGCCTGCCGCACGGCCTCGATCAGGTGGTCGTAGTGCTCGGGCTCTTGCCGCCACCACGTGCGCAGGGCGCGGCCCCAGTGCTCCAGGTAGGGGAGCGGGACCCCGCCGGCGTCCGAGGCCCGCAGCAGGTCCTCGGGGACGGCGCAGAGCATGTCGGTGCGCTCGCGCTCCCGGCAGATCATCGTGAGGAACAGGGCTTTGAGCCAGTTGGCCTCGTTCGACCAGTGCGTCGGCCCGGTCGCCGGGATCGCCACCAGCTCGGTGTAGATCTTGCACTCGACGGTGCCCTCGGTGCTCCGCGCGACCTGGAAGATGGCGGCCCCGGCCTGCATGGCCAGCGTGGCGGCCTCCCAGGTATGCGCCTCGTACGCGCCGGGGTCGGCCGCGCACCGGTACCCGAGCTCGCCCTGCGCGTGGGTGAGCAGGTCGCGCAGGCGTGCCGGGGTGCGGGTGAGCCGGGGGATGTCGCTTTCCATCGCGCGCTTGTGGAACCGCCCGACCTGCTCCTTCGCGAACGCAAGATCGAGTTCGTGTCGCTCTACGACGCGCACGCCGTCTCCCTCCGGGGGCTGGATCCTCAGGCTCGCCGGCCCTCCGGGCCACCGTACCGAGACCCGCGGGAACCGGCCACTCCCCATGATCGGGACGGAGGCCCAGGCACGGCGGACACGGCCCGCCATTTGCCATACCGGGATTCCTCGCTGGTGTTAGGGCAAACCCGGCGGGGTGAGGACATGGGAGGAGCGTCAAGCGGATCGGCCACGAGAACCAGGGGGCAGGAGGCATGGCTCACCAGGGGCGTGCGCGGCTGGGGGACTTCCCGTGCCGTGCCACCGCCGTGGACCTCGGCAGCGCCACGGTCAGGATGCACGTGAACGGACGCGGCGTGGTGGCCAGCGAACCGTCCGCCATCGCACGCTCCGCCTCGAACGGGCGGCTGCTGGCGGCCGGGACGGCGGCGCTCGACCTGGCCGGTGAGCGGGGCGTGAAGCTGATCCGCCCGATCCGCAACGGGGTGCCGGCCGAGGCCGCCGACACCGAGAGCCTGCTGCGCTCGCTGATGCGCTCCTGTCACCGCTGGCACTACAAGGCGTACATGGCCAAGCCGCGCATGGCGGTGACCGTCCCGAGCGGGATCACGCAGGTGCAGTTGGGCGCGGTGCGGGCGGCCGCGTACGGGGCGGGCGCGCGGGGCCTCACGATCGTCGCGACCCCGCTCGCGGCGGCGGCCGGTGTCGGGCTGCCGAAGAACCCGGAGGACGTCGTGGTCGTCGCCGACATCGGGGCACAGGTCACCGATGTCGGCGTGATCATCGGGACCGAGCTGCTCGGTTCCAGGACCGCCCTGGTCGGCGGCATCACCCTGGACGAGGCGATCATGGCGCAGGCCCGCTGGGAGTACGGGCTGGTCCTGGCGCCCTCCACGGCCGAGTCGGTCAAGCTGCGGATCGGCGCCGCGATGCCGGGACGGGACGGGGTCGCCCTCGTCCACGGCAAGGACAAGTACAGCGAGCTGCCCTGCACGGCGGTGCTGACCTCCGCCGACGTGCGGGAGGCGATCGGCCCGCCGCTGGCCGCGATCGTGGAGGCCGTCCGCGCCGGGATCGCCGTGGCGCCGCCCGAGCTCGCGGCGGCGATCTGCGCCTCGGGGATCACGCTCACCGGCGGAAGCGCCGCGCTGCCCGGACTGGACGAGCTGATCTCCAAGGAGACCGGCCTGCCCGTCCGGGTGGCGCCGAACACGCTGAACGCGGCCGTGACGGGCGCGGCGAGCTTCCTGCAACGCTGCCGCGACATGGACGACGAGCACACCTCCCTCTGGGCCGCCGCCGCGGGCTAGCGACGGCCGCCAAGGCTCATTCACCGTTCCCGTTGTCTACCGTGCCCGTTGCTCGGCGCGGAACGCGCCGAAGGCCCCGTGCGCGACCGTGGCGAGCAGCGACAGCGCCAGCCCCGCCGGTGCCGCCGCCGCGTACCCCGCGAGCGTCAGCGTCAGCGCCAGCCCCGCGCCCGGCGCCCACAGCCACGTGGAGACCCGGCGCCGCCCGTCCCTATGGCCGCCGCGCCGGCGGCGCACCGCCTCGGCGGTCATCGGCGGGATGAGCGCCGGGAGCGTGGCGGCCAGCAGCGTCAGCCAGGACAGCAGCAGCCGGTCCATCCGCAGGGACGCCAGCACGGTGCCCGGGACGGCGATCACCAGCACGGTCGCCGCGTACGGCAGCCGCGCGGCGAACCGGCGCGCCGCGAAGACCCCGGAGTGGACGGCCGACAGCGTCGGCGCGATCACCGAGACGGCGACGAAGAGGTTGGCGACCGGCAGGCCCTCGGGACGGGCCAGCACCGCCACCACGTCCGACGACCCGCTGGCCGCGGCCAGACCGGCGCCGACCACGCTCGCCGCCAGCGCCGGGCCCACCAGCAGGCCCACGCACCACCACAGGTCGCCGCGCCCGCGCAGGCCCACGGTGAAGTCGGGCGCGCGGACCGCGAACACCGACACGTACCCGATGTAGCCGGCCAGGTCGACGGCCAGGGCGGCGCCCACGTCCCGCGGCGCGCCGGACGGCACGACGGAGATCGGCGAGGCGGGCGGCGGCAGCCGTAGCGCCACGAGCGCGATCAGCACGATCGCGGTGAGCGTGGTCACCACCGCGAGGCCGTTCCAGCGGCCGCCGGACAGCAGCACGGCCGCGATCGGCACGCTCAGCGCGAGCGCCCCGGCCACGTCCGGCAGCCCCGTCAGCGCGGCCACCGCGCCGCCGCCCAGCCCGACGTTGAACCCGAACCAGCCGATCATGGCGAGCCCGAGCAGGCCGGTGACCACCCGGTCGGTCACCGGCGGCAGGTAGCGCGGGGACAGCTCCGAGAGGGTGGCGTTCTCCCCGGCGGGCGGCCGCAGCCCGCGCCGTCCCTGCGCGGCCAGCAAGGCGCACATGACCACGCCGCCGATGACGAGCACCACCAGCGGCAGCGTGCCGTCGTGCCGTTCGCCGATCTGCGCCCCCAGGACGAGCGCGCCGGGCGCCGTGCCGATCCCCAGCCACGCCCCCGCCGCCCCGCGCCACGTACGGGCGGACGCCGTCACGCCACGTGCTCCGCGAACCGGGACAGCGTGAGGTCGAGGGCGCCGGGTCCCGGCATCGCCCACAGCGCGTCGTTGAAGATCTCCACCTCGATGGGCCCCGCGTACCCGGCGGCGTCGACCGCCTCGCGGAAGCGGCGCAGCTCGACACAGCCGTCACCGAGCATCCCGCGGCCGGTCAGGGCGCCCTCGGGCAGCGGTGTGGTCCAGTCGGCCACCTGGAAGACGGCCAGCCGTCCCTCGGCTCCCGCGCGGGCGATGCCGGTGTAGGCGTCCGGGTCCCACCACAGGTGGTAGGTGTCGATGGCCACGCCCACCTCGTGCGCGGGCAGGGGAGCGGCGATGTCAAGCGCCTGCGCGAGGGTTGACACGACGCAGCGGTCCGAGCAGAACATCGGGTGCAGCGGCTCTATTGCGAGCTGGACGTTGTGCTCTCCCGCGTACGGGGCGAGTTCGGCGAGCGCCTCGGACACCCGTTCGCGGGCGCCGTCGAGGTCGCGGGAGCCGTCGGGAAGCCCGCCGCTGACCAGTAGGAGCACGGGCGCGCCTAACGCGGCGGCCTCCTCGATGGCACGGCGGTTGTCCGCGATGGCGTCCTCCTTCTGGAAGAAGCCGCCCCTGCATAGGGAGGTCACCGTGATGCCCGCGTCTCGCACGATCTTCACCGTACGGGCAAGGCCGTACTCGGCGACAGGCTCCCGCCACAACCCGATCCCGCGGACTCCCCGGGACGCGCAGCCGTCGACCAGCTCCGGCAGCGGCCAGTAGCGCGTCGTCCACTGGTTCAGGCTGAATCGTTCCAGCGTCACTGCGGCACCCCTTGGACGGTCAGCCACGCGCGCATGCGCGTAGCTGCCAGTTCGGGGTCGGGGAGCAGCCCCGCGGCGTCCGCGAGCTGGAACAGGCGGGTCAGGTGCAGGACGGGACGCGCGCTCTCCAGCCCGCCCACCATCCGGAAATGCCGCTGATGCCCCGACAGCCAGGCCAGGAACACCACGCCGGTCTTGTAGTAGTAGGTCGGGGTCTCGAAGAGGTGCCGGGCGAGCGGCAGGGTCGGGGCGAAGACCTCCTCGTAGGTGTCGAGTTCGCCGTCGTCCAGGGCGTGCAGCGCCGTCGCGGCGGCGGGCGCGATGGCGTCGAAGATGCCGAGCAGCGCGTCGCTGTGCCCCTGGTCGTCGCCTCTGATGAGGCTCGGATAGTTGAAGTCGTCCCCGGTGTAGAGGCGAACTCCTGGGGGCAGGCGGCGGCGCAGGGCGATCTCGCGGTCGGCGTCCAGCAGCGAGACCTTGATCCCGTCCACCTTGGCGGCGTGCTCGGCGATGATGGCGAGCACGGTCTCGGCCGCCGCGCCGAGATCGGACGAGCCCCAGTAGCCTTCGAGCGCCGGGTCGAACATGGGGCCCAGCCAATGCAGGATGGCCGGACGGTCCAGCCCGGAAAGCAGCCGCCCGTACACCTCCACGTAGTCGTCGGGGCCCTTGGCGGACGCGGCGAGGTGGCGGCTGGCCATCAGGATCGGCACGGCGCCCGCCTCCGCCACCACCGCCAGCTGTTCCTCGTACGCCGCGACGACACGATCCAGCGTCGCGGGGCCCGCCGGGAGCTGGTCGGTGCCCGCGCCGCACCCGAGGAGCCCGCCGGACGCCCGCGCCTCGGCGCCGCTGCGCAGGATCAGCTCGCGCGTGACGTCCCACTCCAGGCCCATGCCGCGCTGCGCGGTGTCCATGGCCTCGGCCACCCCGAGGCCGTACGACCACAGGTGGCGCCGGAACGCCAGCGTCGCGTCCCAGTCGAGCGTGGGCCGCTCCGCGAACGGATCCGGTACGACATGCGCCGCCGCGTACGCGACCCGCGTCCGCGCAGGCCCGGCGGGACGCGGGTAGGAACGCGGCTCTCCCAGCGTGTACGGGACCACCGAGCCGCCGGCGGCGGGCAGATCCAGCTTCATCGGCCCAGCTCCGGCACCTCGATGCGGCGGCCCTCACGCCACGACCGCAACCCCAGCTCGGCGAGCTGGACGCCGCGCGCACCCGAGTAGAAGTCCCACGGGAACTCCGTCTCGCGCTGGTCCTGGGCGGACGAGCCTCCGGTCCGCGCGCCGTGGTCGGCGACATGCCGCAGGAACAGCTCCCACTGCACCTTGAAGCCGTTGCCGAACTCCTCGTTGTCGGGGACCTCCTGCCACTGCGACCGGAAGTCGTGCTCCGCGGGCAGGTCGGGATTCCACACGGGCTTGGGCGTCATCGCGCGGTGCTGGACCCGGCAGCGCCGCAGGCCCGCGACCGCGCTGCCCTCCGTGCCGTCCACCTGGAACTCGACCAGCTCGTCGCGGAACACCCGGGTGGCCCAGGACGAGTTGATCTGCGCGACGATCCCGCCGTCCAGCTCGAAGACGGCGTACGCGGCGTCGTCGGCCGTCGCCTCGTAGGGCTTGCCGTCCTCGTCCACCCGCTCGGGGATGTGCACGGCGCCCAGCGCCTGCACCGACCGCACCGGCGCGATCACGTTGTCGAGCACGTACCGCCAGTGGCAGAACATGTCGACGATGATCCCGCCGCCCTGGTCCGCCCGGTAGTTCCAGCTCGGCCGCTGCGCCTCCTGCCAGTCGCCCTCGAACACCCAGTAGCCGAACTCGCCGCGCACCGACAGCACCCGCCCGAAGAACCCGCCGTCCACCAGGCGTTTGAGCTTGCGGATGCCCGGCAGGAACAGCTTGTCCTGGACGACGCCGTGCCGGACGCCCGCCGCGTCCGCGAGCCGGGCCAGCGCCAGCGCCCCGTCCAGGTCGTCGGCCAGCGGCTTCTCGGTGTAGACGTGCTTGCCCGCGGCGATCGCGGCCTCGATCGCCGGGCGCCGCGCCGAGGTGATCTGGGCGTCGAAGTAGATCTCGACGCCGGGACGGGCCAAGGCCTCGGCGATGTCGGTCGTCCAGGCGCCCCGGCCGTCCGGTCCGCCTCCGCCGTCCAGCCCGTGCCGCTCGGCCAGCGCGCGCAGCTTCGCCTCGCTGCGCCCGACCAGCACCGGCTCCGGCCACAGCACGGTGCCGTCGGCCAGCGGCAGCCCGCCCTCCTCCCGGATCGCCAGGATCGAGCGGACGAGATGCTGGCGGTACCCCATACGGCCGGTGACGCCGTTCATGACGATCCCGATGGGCCTGCGTGCCATGCTCAAGAGAAACCCTTCTCGCGAATGCGGGTGGTGACGCGGGAGAACTCTGGAAGGGCCACGGTGGCGGCGTAACCGTCTCTCTCCGGCAGGTCCACGTCGATGATCTCCCTGATCGTGCCGGGCCGGTGGCTCATCACCACGACCCGGCTCGCCAGGAACGCCGCCTCCGTGATCGAGTGCGTGACCAGCAGAACGGTGGTGCGGGTCTCCCGCCAGATCCGGCGCATCTCGACGTTGAGCTGCTCGCGGGTGAGGGCGTCCAGCGCGCCGAACGGCTCGTCCATCAGCAGCACGGGCGGCTCGTGCAGCAGCGCGCGGCACAGCGCCACCCGCTGCTGCATGCCGCCGGACAGCTCGTGCGGCAGCGCGTCCTCGAACCCGCTCAGGCCGGTCATCTCGATCAGCTCGGCGGTGCGCTCGCGGGCCTTGGCGGACGGCATGCGGCGCATCTCCGCCTGGAGCAGGATGTTGCGGCGGGCGCTGCGCCACTCCAGCAGGGCCGCGCGCTGGAACACGTACCCGATGTCGTGGCGCGGTCCCGTCACCGGCTCGCCGCGCAGCCGTACCGTGCCGGAGGTGGGCTTGAGCAACCCCGCCACCAGTTTCAGCAGCGTGGACTTGCCGCACCCGGACGGGCCGACGATGGCCACGAACTCGCCGCCCGCCACGTCCAGGGACACCTCGCGCAGCGCGGTGACGTCCCGCCTGCGGGAGCGGAACCGGATCGTCACATCGTCGAGAGCGAGCATTACCGCGCGGGCTCCTGCGGCTGCCAGTACGCCGACGGCTCCTGCGCCTTGGTGATGACGCCCGTCTGGTGGAACAGGGAGATCGTCTGCCGCCAGTCGGCCTCGGAGTTCACGCCCGGCGCCTTGCCCTGCGTGGACGGCGTGTGCAGCAGGGTGAGCGTGGTCTTGAACTGCTCGGTGAGGACGGGCGGCGCGGGGAGCTGCTCGGACGCCCCGGCCATGCTCGCGACGGCGCCAGCCTGATCGCGCTGCGCCGCCGTCCAGGACTCGCTGGTCGCGGCGACCATCCGCTTCACCAGGTCGCCGTCGCTCTTCAGCTTGCGCTCGCCGACCAGCAGCCCGTTGGAGAAGAAGTTCACCCCGAAGTCGGAGTAGCGCAGCGCCGACACCGGCTTGCCGGACTTGGCCGCCATGATCGGGCCCTGGTCGTTGGCGAAGCCCATCAGGCCGTCGGTCTTGCCCGACAGCACCGCGGCGATCTTCCCGGCGGGGTCGGTGTTCTGCACCGTGACCTCGCTCTCGGCGATCCCGTTCTTCTTGAGGAAGACCGGGAACGTGCGCTGTAGCGCGTCGCCCGCCGTGCCGGCGATGGTCCGGCCCTTGAGGTCCTCGGGCCGCTTGAGCCCGGCGGAGGTGAACGCCTGCACGGACGCGGGCGTGGTCTGCAGGAACACGCCGATGCTCTTGACCGGCACGCCTTTGTCCACGGCGGCCAGCAGGGCCGGGGTGTCGGCCCAGCCGAAGTCGGTCTGGCCCGCGCCGGTGGCTTGGACGGTCTTCTGCGAGCCCTGCCCGGCCTTGATCGTCAGGTCGATGCCGTGCTTCTCGAAGATCTTCTGCTTCTTGCCGTAGAAGAACGGCGCGTGCTCGCCGTAGGGGTACCAGTTGAGGGTCAGCGTGACCTTGTCGAGCTTCTTGCCGGACGAGGTCGTCGTCTCGTCCGACCCGCCGCAGGCCGCGGCGGTCAGGGCCAGCATGGGGACGAGCGCCGCGGCGAGGACACGGAATCTCATGGGGTCGCGCTGGGCTTGTGCGGGGTGGGTTCGTCGTTTCATGGGGGTCTCCATGAGTGGGTGGGAGGGGTTGCGCAGCCTGTAGGTGGTCGTCACGGGGTGGTGGTCAGTAGGTGGTCGTCACCGAGTCGCCTCGGCGGCTGGCGTGCCAGGGCAGCAGCAGGTGCTCGGCCAGCTCGACCAGGACGAAGAGCACGACGCCGATCAGCGACATGACCAGCAGCCCGGCGAACAGCATGGGGGTGTCGAGATTGCCGTTGGCCTGGAGGATCACGTAGCCCAGGCCCTCGTTGGCGCCGACGAACTCGCCGACGACGGCGCCGGTGACGGCCAGCGTCACCGCCACCTTGAGCCCGGAGAACAGGTAGGGCAGCGACGCGGGAAAGCGGATCTTGGTGAAGGTCTGCAGCGGCCCGGCGCCCATCGTGGCCGACAGCTCGATCATCTCGGGGTCCACCGCCTTCAGCCCGGTGACCATGGAGATCACCACCGGGAAGAACGCGATCAGCACCGCCACCACGATCTTGGGCGCGATCCCGAAGCCGAGCCAGACCACGAACAGTGGCGCGATCGCGATCTTGGGGATGACCTGGGCGAACAGCAGGATGGGGTAGAGGGTGCGCTCGATGGTGGTGGAGTACACCATCACCACGGCCGCGGCGATCCCGATGACGGTGGCGATGGCGAAGCCGAGCAGGGTCTCGTAGGTGGTGACCCAGCTGTGGTGCCAGATGTAGGAGGACTTGTCGGCCATCACGCGGAGCGTGGTCCCCGGGGACGGGACGAGGTAGGGCTCGATCAGTCCTGTCGCGGTGACCGCCCACCACGCGGCCAGGCAGGCCAGCAGCAGCCCGATGGGGCGCCAGGCGCGCTCGACCAGGTCGCGGGCGCGCTCGCCGGGAGTGGGCCCGCGGAGCTCGGCGACCCCGGTGGCGGGCGCGGCCGGTGGCGCGGTGGTCGTGCCGTGACTCGCCATGAGACCTCCGGGACGTCCCGATGAAAGCGCATTCTGAAAGCGCTTTCTGAGATACTGTCACGCACGACGGTAGGAAGGGCGCACGCCGAGGTCAAGAGCCGGGGCGGTGCAGGATGGACCAAACGCCACGGACGAGGGGGGTCGATGACGGCGGACGGTGAGCGGTCGCAGGCCATCCGGTCGCATGTCACGCTTCAGGACGTGGCGCGCCAGGCGGGGGTGTCGCTGGCCACGGCATCCCGCGTCCTGAACGGCACCGCGCAGGTCAGGCCCGACCTGCGAAAGCGGGTGCTGGCCGCCGCGGGCGAGCTGGCCTACACCCCCAACGCGCACGCGCAGGCGCTGGCCAGCGCGTCCAGCAAGGTGATCGGGGTCATCTGCCACGACGTCAGCGACCCCTACTTCGCCAGCGTCGCGCGGGGCGTCATGCGCGCCGCCTCCGACCGCGGGCTGCTGGTCATGCTGGCCAGCACGTTTCGTGACCCGGCCCGCGAGATCGAGTACATCGCCATGCTGCGCGCGCAGCGGGCGCGCGCCATCCTGCTGATCGGCTCGGGCTTCGAGGACCGCGACTGGGAGCGGTCCATGGACGCCGAACTGAAGCCCTACCAGCGGGCCGGGGGCCGGGTCGCGGTGGTCAGCCGGCACCGGAGCCTCCGGGTGGACACCGTCCTGCCGCAGAACCGCGAGGGCGCGGCGGCGCTGGCCGGCGCTCTGCTCGACCTCGGCCACCGCGACTTCGGCGTGCTGACCGGGCCGCGCGCGCTCACCACCGTCGCCGACCGGTTCGCCGGTTTCGCCGGGACGCTGGGCGACGCCGGCGTCGGGTTGCCCGATCACCGGGTGGTGGAGGCGGGCTTCACCCGCGACGGCGGCTACGCGGCGGCCGTCGAGCTGATCCGCCGCGGCGCCCTGCCCACGTGCGTGTTCGCGGTCACCGACGTGATGGCGATCGGCGCGCTCGCCGCGTTCCGCGACAACGGCGTGGACGTGCCGGGCGAGGTGTCCCTGGCGGGTTTCGACGACATCCCGATCGTCCGCGACCTGACGCCGCCGCTGACCACGGTCGCGCTGCCCCTGGATCTGATGGGCGAGCGCGTGATGGAACTGGCCGTCCGTGAACCGGCGGGCAGGCGCAGCCGTGTGGAACGCATCGCCGGCGAGGTCGTGCTCAGGGAGAGCACGCGCGCACCCCGAAGCTAGGGCTGGGGGCCGCGGAGGACGCCGTCGCGCCCGCCCGCGACCCCCGCGTCACGCTCCGTTGCCCTGGTCGTCCGGTGCGGGCGGCACGGAGTCGGCGGAGGTGTCCTGCCTCTCCTGGTCCGGCTTGCGCGTGCCCTGCGTGGGCCAGGTCATCAGCCGGGTGCGCCTGGGATTCGCCAGAGAGTTGCTCACGGTGGTTCGCCGGCCTCCTTTGATCCGATTCGAGTGAACAGATCTTCGGGACCATCCGGCGATCTTCGCAAAATGGTCTAGACCGTGCTGGACCTGCGCTTCGGCCCGTCCAGCGCCCGTTCGGGCCGTCCGCGACGACGTTCGTTCTGCGTACGAGGGGTTGTTTCGTCTGCGTGACGAAAAGCCGTACGCGCGGAGCGTGTCCAAAGTCACTCGCCGTTGGCGCCGCCTGGCTCGCGGTTCATCGCGAGCCAGGCGTGCAGCAGCATGTGGAACTCCAGGCGGTGCCCCGGCGCGTAGATGTCCTCGCCGAAGAACGTCTCCAGTTGCCGGACGCGGTACCGGATGGTCTGCGGATGCACGCGGAGCCGGCTCGACACCTGGACGGTGTTGAACCCGCATTCGAGCGCGACCAGGAAGGTCTCGGCCAGCCTGCGGCGCTGCGCCGGGCGCAGCTTGAGCAGCGGGCGCAGCCGTCCGGAGACCGCGCGTTCCAGCAGGTCACGGTCCTGGGTCATCAGCAGGATGGGGGTGTGGTCGGTGGTCGCCACCAGGCCGTCGTGCGCGATCACGCCGCCGGTGGCCAGGTCGAGGGTCTGCCGCGCCCAGCGCAGCGACCTGCCCGACTCGGCGGGCGCGACGGACGGCCCGATCGCCGCGACCCAGTCGCTCAGCCCGTCCCGCAGCGCCCGGCGGCGTCCGGGATCGTCCGGGTCGGGGACGATCAGGCATGGCTCGTCCAGGTGCATCCCGGTCAGGACGTCGCCGGGTGGCGACGGCGGGCGCGCCCCGGGCCGTCGTTCCCTCAGCGCGACGGCGGCGACGGCGCGCGGCAGTGGCCAGCCCGCGCGGCGCGCGGGCTCGCCTAACTGGGCGGGACGCGGCGGGGGCTCGGAGAGCAGCAGGTCGAGCAGCGCGCGGCGGCGGCCGTCGTCGTACTCGCCGGCGCCGCGCGCCGCCACCTCGGCCTGCCCTTCGGCGTGGCCCTCGGCGACCACCGCGGCGAGCCGGTCGAGATAGGCCAGCACCGACCGCGCCACCTGGGCGATCATGGTGGCGGTGACCCGGTGCCTGGTGCGCTCGGACGCCTCGGTGAGCCGCCGCACCGCCACCCCGGCGCCGGTGCGCAGCGCCGCCCGCAACGGGTCCAGGTCGCGTCCCTCGCGCGCCTCGTCCGCGCCGAGCCGCCGGAAGAACTCCATGGTCTCGGCCGAGGAGGCGTCCGGGTCGGCGAGCAGGTCGGCGAAATGCGCGACCGCCCGCTCCACGGCCTGCTCCAGGACCCGTGAGTAGCGGGGGTCGTGCGGGCGGGCGTACCACGGCACGCCCCGCTCGATCTCCGCGACCGCCTCCTGGACGATCTCCGGTACCTGCCCGCGCAGCGTTGCGACCATGGCGGGCGTGACGCCGTCCGGGATGTCCAGCAACCGGTCGGAAACCTCCACCAATCACTTTTAACCCATCGGCACCATGGTCTTCATGGAAGCCGGTGAAAAGGGGGAAACGGTCGGTCCGAAGGCCGGGGCGGGTGTCCGCGCGCATCGCCGGGGTAAAGGGCGTCCATGGCCGAGTCGACCGAGGACAATCTCGCCCTCGCGCGGTACGTGGCCGAGGCCGCCCAGCGGGAGGTGCGGGACAAGGCGCGGCAGCGGGTGCCCGCGCTGAGGTTCGGCGCCGTGGCCGGGACCCTCGGCGCCCTCGCGGCCGCCTCCACGTACCGCCTCAACCTTCTGCTGCTGGAGCGCAAGCTGCCCCCGGAGATCGCCGCGCTCGTCGCCGCCGCCGCGTACACCGGCGGCGCCGGATGCGCGGCGCTCCTGGCCGCGCGCCACTGGCGCGGCAAGCCCGCGCCGCTGCCCACCGAGACCGCGCGCCAGGTCGCCGAGATCATCGCCGACTCGTCCTAGCGCCCAGGCCCGTCGCCCCGCCCCCCGCCCATCCTGGCGATCACCCGACTCAGGCTGGTCATCGTGGGTAGGGGGCCGACCATGGACAGCACAGTGAGCGCCGAGATCACCTTGCTGGTGAACGGCACCAGGCACCGGATCGAGGTGGACACCCGGTCGTCCCTTCTGGACGTGCTGCGCGAGCGGCTCGGGCTGACCGGCTCGAAGAAGGGCTGCGACCACGGACAGTGCGGCGCCTGCACGATCCTGCTGGACGGGCGGCGCGCTCTCGGCTGCCTGGCCCTGGCGGTCGCGCACGACGGCGCGGAGATCACGACCGTGGAGGGACTGGCCTCGCCGGACGGCAACGGCGACCGGCTCACCGCCCTCCAGGACGCCTTCATCGAACGCGACGCCTTCCAGTGCGGCTACTGCACGCCGGGCCAGCTGTGCTCGGCGACGGGGATGCTGGACGAGTACGCGCGGGGCCGTCCCAGCGCGGTCACCGAGGACCTCGCGTCCGGGCCGCCGCCCGAGCCGTCCGACGAGGAGATCCGCGAGCGGATGAGCGGCAACCTGTGCCGCTGCGGCGCGTACGTGAACATCGTCAAGGCCATCAAGGACGCGGCGTCCAGGACTCCTCAGGGGGCGCGGGCATGAGGCCCTTCGCGTACGAGCGCGTGGGCAGCGCGGAGGACGCGGTCGCCCGGCACCGCGAGAGCAACGGGGACGGCGAGGTCCGCTACCTCGGCGGCGGCACCAACCTGGTCGATCTGATGCGGCTGGGCGTCGAGGAGCCGCGGCGGCTGGTGGACGTCGCGCACCTGCCGTTCGACTCGATCGCCGAGGAGCCCGGCGGCGGGCTGGTCATCGGGTCCGCCGTCCGGAACAGCGACCTGGCCGCGCACCGCGCGGTGCGCGAGCGGTTCCCGATGCTGGCGCAGGCCGTCCTGGCCGGGGCGTCCGGGCAGATCCGCAACCTCGCCACGGTGGGCGGCAACCTGCTCCAGCGCACCCGATGCTCCTACTTCCAGAACGTCTCCAAGCCCTGCAACAAGCGCGAGCCGGGCACCGGCTGCCCGGCGCGCGAGGGCGACCACCAGAACCTCGCGATCCTCGGGCACTCGCCGGACTGCGTGGCCACCCACCCGTCCGACATGGCGGTGGCGCTGGCGGCGCTGGACGCGCGGGTACGGGTCATGGGACGGCTGGGCGACCGCGTCATCCCGCTGGTCGGCCAGGAGACCACGTCCCTGTACCGGCTGCCGGGCACCGAACCGCACCGCGACACGACCCTGGATCCCGGTGATCTGATCACCGGCATCGAGGTGCCGCCCCTGGCCATGCCCGCCCGCTACCGCAAGGTCCGTGAGCGGGCCTCGTTCGCGTTCGCGCTGGTCTCGGTCGCCGCGGCGCTGGACGTGGCGGACGGCACCATCCTCGACTGCCGGGTGGCGCTGGGCGGCGTGGCGCACCAGCCCTGGCGCGCCCGGCGCGCCGAGGACCGGATGCGCGGCTCCGCCGCGACCGAGCGGACCTTCCTCCAGGCGGCCGAGGCCGAGCTGGAGGAGGCCGAACCGCTGCGCGACAACGCCTACAAGATCAAGCTCGCGCGCAACCTCATGGTCCGGACGCTCGCGGAGCTCACGACACACGGGGGCACGGCATGAACACCCTCTCGCTGAAGCGGATCGAGTCCCGGGAGAAGATCACCGGGCGGGCGCGGTACGCGTATGAGTACCCGGTCGACGGCGTGGCCTACCTGTACGCCGTCCAGTCCCCGGTGGGCAAGGGCAGGATCAGGTCGATAGGCGCGGACGAGGCCCTGGCGATGCCGGGCGTGATCCAGGTGGTGTCCCACGAGAACGCGCCCAGGCTCGAACCGGCCGACAACGCCGAGCTGGCGGTCTTCCAGTCCCGGACGGTGTCGTACCGGGGGCAGCTCGTCGCCGCCGTCGTGGCGGAGACCCCGGAGACCGCGCAGGAGGCGGCGCGCCTGCTGCGCGTCGAGTACGATCCCGAGCCTCACGACGTGCGGCTCAGCCCCGACCACCCCACCCTCTACCGGCCGGACGTGGTCAACCCTGCCTACCCCACCGACACCGAGCAGGGCGATCCCGAAAACGCCTTCGCCGCGTCACCCGTACAGGTGGACGCGACGTACTCGACACCGGCGGAGCACAACAACCCCATGGAACCGCACGCCAGCCTCGCCCTCTGGGACGAGGAGGGCAACCTGGTCGTGTACGACTCCAACCAGGGCCCGACGACCGCGCGGAACACGCTCGCCCAGGTCTTCGGCCTGGACCGGTCCCAGGTGCGGGTCGTGTCACCGCATGTGGGCGGAGGGTTCGGGTCGAAGGGGACGCCGCGTCCCAGCGTCGTCCTGGCCGCGATGGCGGCGCGGCTGACCGGCCGTCCGGTGAAGTACGCGGTGACGCGCCAGCAGATGTTCGCCCTCACCGGGTACCGCACGCCGACGATCCAGCGGCTCCGGCTCGGCGCGGACGGCGACGGGCGTCTCAACGCCATCCTGCACGAGGTGGTCGAGCAGACCTCGACCGTCCACGAGTTCGCCGAGCAGACCGCGGTGGCGACGCGGGTCATGTACCCGGCGCCGAACCTGCTGACCTCGCACCGGCTCAACCGCCTGGACGTGCCCACGCCGTCCTGGATGCGGGCACCCGGCGAGACGCCGGGGGTGTACGCGCTGGAGTGCGCGATGGACGAGCTGGCGGTCGCGGCCGGTATCGACCCGGTCGAGCTGCGGATCCGCAACGACACCGACACCGAGCCGGTCAGCGGGCTCCCGTTCAGCTCCCGCAACCTGGTGGCCTGCCTGCGCGAGGGCGCGGAACGCTTCCACTGGGAGGACCGGGAACCGGTGCCGTCCGGCGTGCCCGCGCCCGGGACGCGCAAACTGCGGGGCATGGGCGTGGCGGCCACCACCTATCCCGCGTACCAGCGGTCCGGTCAGGCCGCGGCACGGCGCGAGCCGGACGGACGGTTCCGCGTGCGGATCGCCGCCTCCGACATCGGCACCGGTGCCCGCACGGCGCTGACGACCATCGCGGCGGAGGCGCTGAAGACCGACCCGTCCCGGGTCACCGTGGAGATCGGCGACAGCTCCCTTCCCGAAGCGGCGGTGGCGGGCGGCTCATCGGGCCTGGCCGGCTGGGGCAGGGCCATCACCCGCGCCTGCGAGACGCTGCTGGCCGACCCCGACCGCCAGGAGGCGTTCGTCGACACGGCCCAGGAGGTCGGCGAGCTGCCGGAGCTCGCCAGGCACGCGTTCGGGGCGCAGTTCGCCGAGGTCGAGGTGGACGCCGACACCGGGGAGATCAGGGTGCCGCGGATGCTGGGCGTGTTCGCCGCCGGCCGGATCATCAACCCCACGCTGGCGCACTCCCAGTTCATCGGGGGCATGACGATGGGCCTCGGCATGGCGCTGCTGGAGGAGAGCGTGATGGACCAGGAGTTCGGCGACTACCTCAACCACGACCTCGCCCAGTACCACGTGCCGGCCTGCGCGGACGTGCGCGACATCGACGCGGTCTGGATCGAGGAGGCCGACGGCCGGCTCAACCCGATGGGCAGCAAGGGCATCGGCGAGATCGGCATTGTCGGCGCGGCGGCGGCCATAGCCAACGCCGTCTACAACGCCACCGGGGTACGGATCCGCGACCTGCCGATCACCCCGTCGAAGCTCCTGCCGGTGCTGTGAGGACGGGGCCTCGGCCACGGTGACCGGCTACCCGCGCGCGAGCACGTCCCGCAGCGCGTCGGCGAACTCCTTGGGGCGGGTCAGGAAGCCGCCGTGGTCGCCGGGGAACTCGACGGCCGGCCTGCCCAGAAGACCGGCGAGGGCCGTGGTCGTCCCGTAGGTGAGCAGGTGGCCGGAGTCCTCGCCGAGCCCCACGACCACGCGGGTCTCTCCGAAGGTCAGTGCGGCGATGTCGGGCTGGTAGGCGGTGGTGCCGCGCAGCTCGTGCAGGAAGAAGTGGGCGCTGTCGGCAAGGAACCGAGGCTCGACCGGCCCCTCGACCGGCCCCTCGACCGGCCCATCGTCTTCGCCGCCGTCGCCTTGCCCGTCGTCACCGCCGTCGCCGGCGAACCCGGCGTTGACCATGAACGTGACCCAGGCCGCGCTCGGTCCCTCCCGCCGGAAGGTCGCGATCACGTCCTCGATCTTGGCGCGCTGCTCGACGGCGTCCGGCAGCAGTTCCAGCAGGGGCGGCTCGTGCGCCACGACCGTCCGCGCCCGGCCCGGGTGCCGCGTCGCGAGGGCCAGCCCGGTCACCGCGCCCCCGCTGCTGCCGAACAGGTCCGCCGACTCGGCGCCCAGCGCGTCCAGCAGCGCGACGACGTCGTCCGCCCTCAGCTCCGGGGTGGAGTCCTGACCGGGATCGTCCAGCACGCTGCCCTGGACACCGCGGGGGTCGTGCGTGACGACGGTGTGGTCGCTCGCCAGCTCCTCGGCCAGCGGCGCGAACTCCACGGCCGGCATCGGCGCCCCGGCGATCACCAGTACCGGCCCCGAGCCGCGGACCTCGTAGTACAGGCGCGCGCCCGGTACGTCGAGGGTGTGAGAGGTGGTCACGGTCGGACGTCCTTCCCTGAGACATGGGTCACCTGGTCACAGGGGAGACCCGGCCCGCGCCGAAAACTCATCGGCCGCGGCCGGCGGGATTCCGGGCACCGTCAGAGGCAGCCCTCGAACTGGGGGACCGCCACGTCGGACAGGTCCAGGCCGGACCGGCCGAACCACTTGGCCATCAGCCGGGCCATGGTGCCGTCCTGGTACATCTGCGTGATCGCCTTGTTGACCGCCTCGCAGCCGCCGGGGTCGCCCTGGCGCATCCCGATGCCGGTGCGCCGCTCGCCGAACCGCGCGTTCAGCAGCCGGAAGCCCGCGCCCTGGCGCATCTTGATCCCGGCCAGGATGGTGTCGTTGGTGGTGATCGCGTCGATCCGGCCGTCGGCGAGCATGGTGGCGCACTGGTCGTAGTTGCGGGCGGTCACCGGCGTGGCGGGCACCTGCCGTTCCTCGGTCACCTGCTCGGCCGCGCCCGCGCCCGTCACCGCGCAGATCCTGCGGCCCGCCAGGTCGCGCACGCCGCGCACCCCGCGCTCACCGTCCCGTACGAGGATGTCCTGATACGAGAGGTAGTACGGGCCCGCGAAGGTGAGCTGGGCCTTCCACTGCGGCTCCACCCAGAACGTCAGCACCAGGTCCACCTCCCCGTCGCGCAGCAACTGGATCCTGTTCGCCGCCAGCGCCGGGACGAACCGCACCTCCTTGCCCAGCCGCCGGGCCAGGTAGCGGGCGACGTCCACGTCCAGTCCCTCGAACCTGCCGTCCGGATGGCGGTAGCCGAGTCCGGGCAGGTCCGGGCGCACGCCGGCCACCAGGGTCCGCTTGTCGAGAAGCGGGGACCGCTCCTCGCCGGCGCATCCACTGAGAAGCCCGAGGGCCGCGCAGACCGCGGTCACGGACCCGACGAAGCGCATTCGCACCCGGCCATTGTCACACTCCCGGACCGCCCGAGTTTGAAGCGTGTGCGTCGGGTAGCTCTCAGTGCCATAGGTGTGCGTACGTGGGTTGAGGGCTGGCCTGTCTACCGCCAGCTGACGGGAACCGACCGGTTGGGACGCGGGGCCGCCGCCGAATCGGCGCATACGTCCTCGCTCACACCCCGGACGTCCACGGCCGACCGGATGGTGCAGTCGGTCTGCCCCTACTGCGCCGTCGGCTGCGGCCAGCAGGTGTACGTGAAGGACGAGAAGGTCGTCCAGGTCGAGGGCGACCCGGACTCGCCGGTGAGCAGGGGCAGGCTGTGCCCGAAGGGATCGGCGACCCTCCAGCTCACGACCGGTCCGTCCCGCGAGCACCGGGTGCTCTACCGGCGCCCGTACGGCACCGAGTGGGAGTCGCTCGACCTGTCCACCGCCATGGACATGATCGCCGACCGGGTGATCAGGACACGGGCGGACACCTGGGAGTGGGAGGCCGGCGACCTCCGCGTGCGGCGGACGCTCGGCATCGCGAGCCTGGGCGGCGCGACGCTGGACAACGAGGAGAACTACCTCATCAAGAAGCTGCTCACCGCGCTGGGCGTGGTGCAGGTGGAGAACCAGGCCCGGGTGTGCCACAGCTCGACCGTGGCGGCGCTGGGCACCTCGTTCGGGCGGGGCGGCGCGACCACGTTCATGCAGGACCTCCAGAACTCCGACTGCATCGTCATCCAGGGCTCGAACTACGCGGAGGCGCACCCCGTCGGGTTCCAGTGGGTGATGGAGGCCAAGGCCAGGGGAGCGACGATCATCCATGTCGATCCCCGGTACACGCGGACGAGCGCGGTCGCGGACATCTACGTGCCGCTGCGCGCGGGCAGCGACATCGCCTTCCTCGGCGGGATCATCAACCATGTGCTGACCACGGAGTCGTACTTCCGCGACTACGTGGTCAACTACACCAACGCGGCGACGATCCTGCGCGAGGACTTCAAGGACACCGAGGACCTCGACGGCGTGTTCTCCGGGCTCAACGAGGAGACCCGGCACTACGACACCGACTCCTGGCTGTACGAGGGCATGGACGTCGTCGCCGCCTCCGGGGAGCGCGACCGGGGATATGACCGTCGCTCTCATGGAGGGGCGTCCATCCAGGAAGCGGCCCGGGGTGAAAGCCATGGCGCGGGCGGTGCGGCCCTGGGAAGGGGCACGCCCCAGAGGGACGAGACCCTGTCCCATCCGCGTTGCGTGTTCCAGGTCCTCAAGCGGCATTTCTCGCGCTACACGCCCGAGATGGTGTACGAGGTGTGCGGGGTGCCGCCGGAACTGTTCGCCAAGGTCTGTGACGCGCTGGTGCGCAATTCGGGGCGCGACCGTACGAGCGCGTTCGCGTACGCGGTGGGCTGGACGCAGCACACGGTGGGCGCGCAGTACATCCGCGCGGCCAGCATCCTGCAACTGCTGCTGGGCAACATCGGCCGCCCCGGAGGCGGGATCCAGGCGCTGCGGGGGCACGCGAGCATCCAGGGTTCGAGCGACATCCCCACCCTGTTCGACCTGCTGCCTGGCTACATCCCCATGCCGCACGCGCACCGCATGGAGAGCCTGGACGGCTTCGTGGCCGCCGACGCCGCGCGCAAGGGCTGGTGGGGCCACATGCGCGCGTATGTGGTGAGCCTGCTCAAGGCGTGGTGGGGCGACGCGGCCAACGCCGGCAACGACTTCTGCTTCGACTACCTGCCGCGCCTGACCGGAAGCCACAGCACCTACGAGACCGTGCTCGCCCAGATGGAGGGCAAGTGCAAGGGCTACTTCCTCATGGGGGAGAACCCGGCCGTCGGCTCGGCCAACGCCAGGATGCAGCGGCTCGGCATGGCCAACCTCGACTGGCTCGTCGTGAGGGACTTCTCCCTCATCGAGAGCGCCACGTGGTGGAAGGACGGCCCGGAGATCGAGACCGGGGAGCTGCGCACCGAGGACATCGCCACCGAGGTCTTCTTCCTCCCCGCGGCGGCGCACACCGAGAAGTCCGGTTCGTTCACCAACACCAACCGCTACCTCCAGTGGCACCACCAGGCCGTCGAGCCCGAGGGCGACGCGCGCAGCGACCTGTGGTTCATGTACCACCTGGGCCGCATCATCAGGGAGAAGCTCGCCGGGTCCACCGACCCGCGTGACCGTCCCGTCCTCGACCTCACCTGGGACTACCCGCTGGAGGGCGCGTACGGCGACCCGTCCGCGGAGGCGGTGCTGGCCGAGATCAACGGGTTCGGCCCGAACGGGGAGCACCTGTCGTCCTACGAGCAGTTGAAGGACGACGGGTCCACCTCGTGCGGCTGCTGGATCTACTGCGGCGTCTACAAGGACGGCGTCAACCAGGCCGCCCGCAAGAAGCCCTCCCTGGAGCAGGACTGGATGGCGCACGAGTGGGCTTGGGCGTGGCCGCTGAACCGGCGCATCCTCTACAACCGCGCGTCCGCCGATCCCGAGGGCAGGCCCTGGAGCGAACGCAAGGCGCTGATCTGGTGGGACGCGGAGAAGGGCGAGTGGACCGGCCACGACCAGCCCGACTTCCAGCTCACCAAGGACCCGTCCTTCCGCCCGGCCGAGGACGCCGTCGGACCCGACGCGATCGCGGGGGACGACCCGTTCATCCTCCAGGCGGACGGCAAGGGCTGGCTGTACACCCCGGCGGGGCTGGTCGATGGTCCGCTGCCCACGCACTACGAGCCGCAGGACTCGCCGTTCGACAACCCGCTGTACCGCCAGAAGCGCAACCCGGTACGGCACATCCTGCCCGAGCGGCACAACCGGCTGCACCCCAGTGGTTCCGAGCCCGGCTCGGAGGTGTTCCCCTACGTCGTCACCACCTACCGGCTCACCGAGCACTTCACCGCGGGCGGCATGAGCAGGTGGACGCCCTACCTCGCCGAACTGCAACCCGAGTTCTTCTGCGAGGTGTCGCCGGAGCTGGCCGCCGAGAGGGCGCTCGAACACGGCGGGTGGGCGACCATCGTGACGGCCCGCAACGCCATCGAGGCCCGTGTCCTGGTGACCGACCGGATAGCGCCGCTGAAGGTGGCCGGCAGGACCGTCCACCAGATCGGGCTGCCCTTCCACTGGGGACCGAACGGTTACAGCAAGGGCGACGCGGCCAACGAGATCGCGCACCTGTCCCTGGACCCCAATGTGCACATCCAGGAGGTCAAGGCGCTGTCCGCCGACATCAGGCCGGGACGCCGCCCGCGCGGACCCGCCCTGCCCGCGCTCGTCCTCGACTACCAGCAACGGGCGGGCATCACCGAGCTCACCGGCATGGAGGTGTGAGGCATGGGACGCTTCTCTGGGCCGCTGGCCGACGTGGCGGCGGACGCCGGGCACACGGATCCCCCTCCCCGGATGGGCTTCTTCACGGACACCTCGGTGTGCATCGGCTGCAAGGCGTGCGAGGTCGCGTGCAAGGAGTGGAACGCCATCCCCGAGGACGGCCTTACGTTCACCGGGATGTCGTACGACAACACCCAGGGATTGAGCGCCGACACCTGGCGGCATGTCGCGTTCATCGAGCAGCGCAAGCCGCTCGGCTTCCAGGACCCGGGCGTGGAGCACGGCGACTACAGCAACGTGGACATCCTCGGCCTGACCGCAGAGGCCGCCGCCCAAGGCTCCACCGCGGACGGTGAGGACCGGGGCGAGTTCCGCTGGCTGATGGCCTCCGATGTGTGCAAACACTGCACGCACGCGGCCTGCCTGGACGTGTGCCCCACCGGCTCCCTGTTCCGCACCGAATACGGCACCGTGGTCGTGCAGGAGGACATCTGCAACGGGTGCGGCTACTGCGTGCCCGCCTGCCCGTACGGGGTCATCGACCAGCGCAAGGACGACGGCCGCGTATGGAAATGCAC
Source organism: Actinomadura sp. SCN-SB (assembly GCF_043906805.1). Taxonomy (NCBI): domain Bacteria; kingdom Bacillati; phylum Actinomycetota; class Actinomycetes; order Streptosporangiales; family Thermomonosporaceae; genus Actinomadura; species Actinomadura sp. SCN-SB. Next base: position 110,741 of record NZ_JBIMPP010000001.1, read on the forward strand.
CCTGTGCTACGACCGCATCTCCCACGACATGGAACCGGCGTGCGCGAAGGCGTGCCCCACGGATTCCATCCAGTACGGCCCCTTGGACGAGCTACGCGAACGCGCCGCCGCGCGGGTGGAGCAGTTGCACGAGGCAGGGGTGGACGACGCCCGCCTCTACGGGCATGACCCGAACGACGGCGTCGGCGGCGACGGCGCCTTCTTCCTGCTGCTCGACGAACCCGAGGTCTACGGCCTCCCGCCCGATCCGGTCGTCACCACCCGCGACCTGGGATCGATGTGGAGGCATGCCGGCGTGGCGGCCCTCACCCTCCTGGGCGGCATCGCCACCGCTTACGCGGCCACAGGCTCGCGCAGGAACCGGAGGACGCGATGAGCGACGTCACCCGGCAGGGGACGCGAGGGCAGCGGCCCGGCCGCGAGGCGGTCCCCGGGGCGAGAGGCGGCCTGGAACGCCCGCACCGGCGCCGTCGCGGCGGCGAGCCGACGGTCACGCCGAAGGCCGAGTTCGGCTCCTACTACGGCCGCCCGATCATCAAGGCGCCCACCTGGACGGCCCGCGACATCGCCGGCTACCTGTTCCTGGGCGGGCTGGCCGGAGGCTCCTCGCTGCTGGCCGCCGGTGCCGAGTGGACGGGCCGGCCGGTGCTGGCCAGGTCCGCCAAGCTCGGCGCGCTGGGCGCGATCTCGCTGGCCACCGTCGCGCTCATCAACGATCTCGGACGCCCGGAACGGTTCGCGAACATGCTGCGGGTGTTCAAGCCGTCCTCGCCGATGAGCATGGGCTCGTGGATCCTGGCCGCGTACGGGCCGGCCGCGGGCGTCGCCGCGATCGCGGACGCCAGTGGGCTGGCCGGCCGCTTCACGCCGATCCGGCTGCTCGGACGGGCCGCCACCGGCTGGGCCGCGCTCACCGGACCCGGCGTCGCCTGCTACACGGCCGTCCTGATCGCCGACACGGCCGTTCCCGCCTGGCACGAGGCCCATCGCGAGCTTCCGTTCGTGTTCTGCGGGTCGGCCGCGGCCGCCGCCGCGGGCCTCGGGCTGATCGCGGCGCCCACCGGCGAGAACGCGCCCGCCCGCGCGTCGGCGCTGTTCGGCGCGGCGCTGGAGCTGGCCGCCGAGCTCTGGATGGAACGCCGCCTCGGCGAGCAGGCCCGCCCGTATCGGACGGGCAGGGCCGGCACCCTGCTCCGCGCCGCCAGGATCCTCACCGCGGCGGGGATCGCGGGCACCTCGCTCGCGGCCGGACGCCGCCGCGCGGTCGCCGCCGTCGCGGGAGGCGCGCTCGTCGCCGGTTCCGCGTGCCTGCGCTTCGGTGTCTTCGAGGCGGGACGCGCCAGTGCCCTCGATCCCCACTACACGGTGGCATCGCAGCGGCCTAAGATCACTGCATGACGGATCTGTTCGGACTTTCCGGCAAGATCGCTCTGGTCACCGGCGGCAGCCGCGGCATCGGGCTGATGATCGCCCGTGGCCTGCTCCAGGCCGGGGCCGCCAAGGTCTACATCAGCTCCCGCAAAGCGGACGCGTGCGACCGCGCGGCGCAGGAGCTGTCCGCAGACGGAACAGCCCTTCCCCTCCCGGCCAACCTCAGCACCGAGGAGGGCTGTCTCGGCCTGGCCGAGGCCGTCGCGGCACGCGAGGACGCCCTGCACATCCTGGTCAACAACGCCGGGGCCACCTGGGGCGCGCCACTGGAGGAGTTTCCCGCGCACGCCTGGGACAAGGTCGTCGACCTCAACCTCAAGTCGCCGTTCTTCCTCACCCGGGCCCTGCTGCCCCAGCTCGCCAAGGCCGCCACCGCCGACGACCCGGCCCGTGTCATCAACATCGGCTCGGTCGACGGCGTCATCACCCCGCTCGACCGCTACTCCTACGTTTCCAGCAAGGCCGGGCTGCACCACCTCACCCGGGTGCTGGCCAAGGAGCTCGGTCCCAAGTCGATCACGGTGAACGCGGTCGCGCCCGGCCCGTTCGAGTCCAAGATGATGGCCGCCACCCTGGAGGCGTTCGGCGACACGATCGCCGCGACGGTGCCGCTGCGCCGCATCGGCCGTCCCGACGACATGGCGGGCGTCGCCGTCTACCTGTCCAGCCGCGCCGGCGCCTACGTCAACGGCGCGGTCATCCCCGTGGACGGTGGCGTGACGGCCCTGTGACGCGCTCGCGTCACCAGCGGGGCCGCTTCATCTCGTACGCGGGATCGATCCGCCGCATGTAGCCGGTGTCATCGCGGTCGCGGATGCCGCAGGTCTCGTACCGCTCGTGCAGCCGGGCCAGCGCGTCCCGGTCGAGCGTGATGCCGAGCCCGGGTCCGGTCGGGACGTCGAGCCCGCCGTCGCGGAACTCCAGCGTCCCGGGAACGATCACGTCCTCGGCGGGATCCTTCCACGGCCAGTGGGTGTCGCAGGCGTAGGTGAGGTTGGGCGACGCGGCGGCCAGGTGGGTCATCGCGGCGAGGCTGACGCCGAGATGCGAGTTGGAATGCATCGACATGCCGAGCCCGAACGTCTCGCAGATCCCCGCCAGCAGCCGGGACCGGTTCAGCCCGCCCCAGAAGTGGTGGTCGGAGAGCACGACCCCGACCGCGTCCCGTTTCACCGCCGGTTCGAGGTCGGCGAACCCCACCACGCACATGTTGGTGGCAAGCGGCATCGGCACCTGGCGGGCGACCTCGGCCATGCCCTCGATGCCGGGGGTGGGGTCCTCAAGGTATTCCAGGACGCCGTCCAGTTCCCGCCCCACCCGTATCGACGTGGCGACCGTCCAGGCGGCGTTGGGGTCGAGGCGCAGCTTGTGGCCGGGGAACGCGCGGCGCAGCTCCCGGATCGCGGCGATCTCCTCGTCGGGCGGGAACACCCCGCCCTTCAGCTTGATCGCCGAGAAGCCGTAGCCGTCCAGCATCCGCCGGGCCTGCGCGACGATCCCGTCCGGGTCGAGCGCGGCGCCCCACACGTCCGGTTCCTGCCCGGGATGCGCGTCCCACTTGTAGAACAGGTACGCCGAGTACTCGACGCGGTCGCGGACGGCGCCGCCCAGCAACGCGCTGACGGGCAGCCCGACCGCCTTCCCCTGCACGTCCAGGCACGCCACCTCGAACGGGGACAGCACTCCGTCGGCGATGCTGCCGCCGGTGACCATCCCGGCCGTTCCCGGGCCGCCCTTTCCGGAGTCCCCGGTCAGGCTCGCGCGGACGCGTCGTGCCAGCCCGTTGACGTCCCAGACGTCCGTCCCGGCGATCGCGGACGCGGCGCGCCGCAGCCGGGCCAGGTGCGCGCCGTCAGCGTAGGTCTCGCCGAGCCCGGTCAGCCCTTCGTCGGTGCGGATCTCGATGATCGCGCGGATCGCGTACGGCTCGTGGACGCCGACGGCGTTGAGCAGCGGCGGGTCGCGGAAGGCGACGGGGGTGACGGTGACCTCGGCGATGCGCTGGCGTGGACGGGGGGAGGCGGGAGGTGTCATGAACACATGATGAGGGGCCCGCGCCACAGGGTCGCGCGGGCCCCTCGTCCGGGAAGGTCCTCAGCCGGTCACCGGCAGGTCACCGGGGACGGGCGTCGGCGCCGGGGCCTCGTCCGGCGGCGCCGACGGCGGGGTGGCCGGCGGCGTCTGCGGCTCGCCGGGACCGCCCGGGAGGCCCTTGCCCGCGCCGCAGGTGGCGGACGCGATGCTGATCGTCTCGGTCGTGCCGGGGCCGAGCGGCAGGGTCAGCTCGATCGCGGTGACGGTGAGCCTGCCGTGCCGGTCGCGGACCTGCTTGTTGAGCACCAGCGAGACGGTGCCCAGGCCGTCGAGATGGACGCCGACCGCGGAGTTCGGGGTGGCCGCCGCCTTGATGACCTTGCCGTTCAGCGCGACCTTGACCAGGTGCGAGCCACCCTTGCCCTGGACGCACTTCGCGGCGACGAGGTCGGCGGTCAGGTGCGCCTTCGGGATTCTCAGGTCGACCACGGACGCCCGTGCCCGCGCCTTGCCGGCCGAGGCGTTGAGCGCCCGCGCCTTCAGGATCGGGTTGGGCGGCAGCTCGGCGACGCTCCTGCTGACGGTGTTCGGGCCGGACGAGGACACCGACGGGGTCGCCGGAACGGCGACCGGCCCCGTGGCGGCGATCCCGTACGCCGAGCCGGACGCGCCGCGCACGCCGTGCTCCGGCAGGGCGTGCGCGGGCTGGGCGTGCGCCGGCAGGACCGCGGCCAGCGGCAGCGCGACGGCGCCGGCCAGCACGGCGGCCCGGGACAGAACCTGTGAACGCATGGGTCTCCCTGTTCCTTTTCGGATGGTGATGGGCAAGAGCGGGGATATGAGCGGGCGCGCGGGGCGGCGTCGCGCCGGGTGACGCGGCCTCAGGCGACGATCTCCACGGGGGTGCCGAGGGGGGCCTTGGACAGCCGGGCCAGCGCGTCCGCCGGGACGCGGACGCAGCCGTGGGTGACGGCCTTGCCGAAGACGTCCTTGCCGGGCCAGCCGTGGAAGGCGACGGTGCCGGGTCCGCCGCCGAAGGTGTCCAGGGTCTCCGAGTGGGCGCCGACCGGCAGGATGAGCGGGCTGTAGGTGGCCTTGGGCGGGGCGAGGGACGCCATGATGAACGTCCGCCCGATCGGGGTGGGGGTCTTGACGTCGCCGACGGCGACCCGCCACGAGCCGACCTCGCGCCCGGAGTCGAGCAGCGTGAGCCTGCGATCGCTGACATCGACCTTGACGAGGTGCCGGGTGCGCGCGGTCCGCACCTTGTCGGGGGAGCTGGGGATCCAGCCCGTCACCCGGTTGGGGCGGCTGGGCAGCAGCACCCGGCTCCATCCGGCCCTGCTCTCCACGACCGGGACCCAGGTGGGGCCGCCGAGCTGCTTGTCGGGAAGCGTCGCGAGCGGGGGACCGCCCGCCTGGGCGGAGATGGGGAGCGGTGCCTTGGGGCGGACGACGGTGCCGTCGGCCCTGCCGAACGGCTGGTCGTCCAGCGGCAGGCCCTTCAGCGTGGCGTAGGTCGTGGCCTGGGGCAGGTCGCCCGGCGTCCCGGCTCCGCCCGTGCCGCGGGACGTGCCGGTTCCGCCATTCTCGCCCCCGCCGCACCCGGCCATGACCATGGCCGCGGCCGCGATGACCGTCGCCGCCGCCATGAACGCGCGACCCGACATTCTTCCCATGGATTCAGGCCCTTCCTCTTTCGCCGGCCTTCCGGTGACCGACACATACGCATGGGCCGTCACAGGGGTTGCACGCTCTTTCAAGAACTTCCTCAAACGCGCTCGACCGTGTTTAGAGATCGGACAGAGGGAACGGGCGGTGATAGATCCCGAAATATGCGCTGAGTCTTGCTTGCTCGATCAGGAAGGGCTGAGGTTCCATGAGCACCGATCGCCAGGGGGCCACCGTGTACCGGCCTCCCGAGCAGCACCCCGCCGTCCATCCCGACGGCGGGGAGAGTGTCGGCGTCCTGGTCTCGCGCGCCACCCAGCAGGTCTCCGACCTGGTCAGGGCGGAGATGCGGCTGGCGATGGCCGAGCTCAAGGACAAGGGCAGGCACGCGGGCCGCGGCGCCGGGCTGTTCGGCGGCGCCGGCCTGGTCACCCTGTACGGGGCCGGCGCGCTGCTGGCCGCCGTGATCGCCGCGCTGGCGCTGGTGCTGCCGGTCTGGGCGGCCGCCCTGATCATCGGCGTGGCGCTGCTGGCGCTCGCCGGGCTGCTCGCGCTGATGGGACGCGGCGAGACCAGGCACGCCGTCCCGCCCACCCCTGAACGCGCCATGAGCAGCGCGCGCCAGGACGTTGCGGAGATCAAGGAGCGCGCGACCACGGGTCACGCGGGGACCGGCCCCACGGAGCGCGCGGGCCGGGAGAGCCGGGGAGGGCGGCGATGACGAGGGGGTCGCAGCCCATGGCCGGTTCGGCGGGTGACGGCGAGCTCGCCGCGACGGCGCAGTTGCGGGCGGAGATCGAGCGGACGCGCCGCGACCTCGGCGACACGGTGGCGGCGCTCGCCGCCAAGGCCGATGTCAAGACCAGGGCGCGGGAGTCCGCGGATCGCGTGCGGGCCGACATGTCCGCCCGGAGCCGTCGCATGGCCCAGGGCGCCAGGGAGGCGCCCAAGGCCCCCGTGATCGCCGTGGCCGTCGCCGGGCTGGCCGCCGCGGCGCTGGTCGCCGGCCTCCGGATGAGGGCCGGGCGGCAGCCCCCGTCCCGCCGGAGGCACAGGCCCGGCAGGCGCCAGGCGTCCCGATGGCGGCCGGTGCGCGGGTGACCACGGGCAGGCTTCCCCGCGGCCTGCGCGCGGTCCTGCGCCGCGGGCCGGGGTCGCCGCACGAACTGGACGCGCGCTCGTGGCGGAGCGCGCTCAAACGGGCGCTCGCCGAGTTCAGGGACGACGAGCTGACCGACCGCGCCGCCGCGCTCACCTACTACGGGGTGTTGTCGATCTTCCCGGCGATGCTGGTGGTGGTCTCGGTCGTGGGGCTGGCCGGCCGGTCCGTCGCGCAGTCACTGATCACCAATGTGGGCGATCTGGCACCGGGTCCGGTGCGGCAGGTGCTGGTCACCGCGCTGCGCGAGCTGCAGGGCGGCCGGGCGGGCGCCGGTCTGGCGGCGGGGCTGGGCCTGCTCGCCGCGCTGTGGTCGGCCTCCGGGTACGTGGGCGCGTTCATCCGCGCCGCGAACGCGGTGTACGACATCCCGGAGGGCAGGCCGGTCTGGAAGGTGCTGCCGATCCGGCTGGCGATCACGGTGGTCACGCTGTTGCTGCTCGCCGTGTCGGCGGTCGTGGTCGTGGTGTCGGGCCCGCTGGCGGAGCGGGCGGGCGAGCTGCTGGGCCTCGGGCCGGCCGCGGTCACGGCGTGGAACATCGCCAAATGGCCGGTGCTGGTGCTGGTGGCCGCGTCTCTGATCGCACTGCTGTACTGGGCGGCGCCCAACGCCAGGCACGGCTTCCGCTGGGTGACGCCGGGCGGGGTGCTGGCCATCGCGCTCTGGCTGGTCGCCTCGGCGGGGTTCGCGCTGTACGTGGCGGGCTTCGCGTCCTACAACAAGACCTACGGCAGCCTCGCCGGGCTGATCGTCTTCCTGGTCTGGCTGTGGCTGTCCAACCTGGCCATCCTGCTCGGCGCGGAGCTGAACGCCGAGCTCGAACGCGGTCGCGCCCTCGCCGCCGGGCTGCCCGAGGAAAGCGAGCCCTATGTGGAGCCCCGCGATACCCGGGGATTCAAGGCTTCGGGGCAATAAATCGCATTGCAGTGGTATTCGTGCGTCCCGTACATTTCCGTCCACTGCAGCGTGTAGCTCAGCAGAGAGAGCACCGGGCTCGGGACCCGGAGGGCGCAGGTGCGAATCCTGCCACGCTGGCATGCGTGAAGAACAGCAGGTCGGCCTCGGCTACCCGGCGGGGCAGCTCGCGAAGGCGTTCACGACCGCGCTCACCCACGAGGACGAGGAGACGCGGCGGCGTGCCGAGGCGCGCGTGGCCGGCTGGAACCGGGTGCTCACCGGAATGACCGGCGGCACCCTGGCGATCGGCTCCCGTACCCCCGTCGCGGGGCTGCCCGCGTGGGTCACGCCCGAGGTGGTGCGCGGCGGGTTCGCCACCGGTGAGGCCGCGGCGGGCGGGCCGCTGCTCCCGTACGAGATCGAGACCGCGAGGCGCGCGGGCATCGCCGCCGAGCGGCGCGCGCTGTTCCTCTACCACCTGACCGAGGACGGCCTGGCCGAGCTGACCGCCCTGCTCGACAGCGGGCGCTACGAGATCACCCTGCCCGAGGAGGGCGCGCTGCTGGTCGTGGCGTGGCTGCTGCGCGCCGGGGACCGCGCCGCGGCGCTGGCGGTCCTGGAGGAGATCGAGCCGTTCGGAGACCGGCTCCGCTTCACGCCGCGCCCGCGCGACCGCGCCACGGGGGCCGGCGCCGACGACGCCGAGATCGTCCACCGGTACAGCGTCGGGGATGTGCGGCAGACGCTCGGCGGGAACCGTCCCAACAGGGCGGTCGCCACGATGAACGAGGCCCTGGCCGTCTGGAACCCGTTCGCCGACGAGCTGCTGGCGCACTGGCTGGAGACCGTCGAGGACGGGCGGGTGGCCCGCCGCGAGCCGGAGGGGTGGCGCGAGCGCGGCGCCGAGCTGCTGGAGCGGTACCGGAGGCTGGCGGCGGAGCACACGCTGTGCACCAAGCACCGCAAGCCCAAGGAGAACCTCGCCATCCTCCGCACCGCGCTGGAGGAAAGCATGACCGGGCGCGGACCGTCTCCGCGCCGCCTCGGCCTGCTCCAGCACGCCGTGGACTCCATGGTGCGGCGTCGCGGCGCGCCCGGAACGCCCGGACACACGGCGCTGCGCGAGCGGCAGGCGCAGGTGGCGGCGCGCCCGACGCACCACGCGGTGGCGCAGCTTCTGCTCGCGCGCCTGTCGGCGTTGCCGCAGGACGAAGGGATCACCTCACCGGAGGCGCTCACCGTCCCGGTCACCGAGGACGAGGCGCGCCGCACGGGCGTGGCCGCGGGGACCCCCGTGCCGCCCGGCATGCGCGCGACCGTCGAGTCGGCGCTGGCCGCCCCGATCGGCACCCTGGTCGAGCGGGGCGTCGTCCCCTCGGCCGAAGTGCTGGCCGAGCTGGCGCCGCAACTGGTGTCGTGGACGACCGCGCAGGCGTACCGGGACGAATCGCTGCGCACGCTCATGGCCTCGATCTACCGGGCCTTCCGCAACCGCAGGTCGCTGCTGCTGCTCAACCTGGAGCACCAGGTCCGGCTTCAGGAGCTCCCGTGGGTGCGAGCCGTCGAGAAGTACCGTGGCACCAGGGACGGCGGCAGGAACGGCGCTGGGGGTGCCGCGTCCGGCGCGCGCCTGGCCCTGAGGCGTCTGGGCGAGCTGGCGTTGCAGGGGTTCCCCGGCACCATCGTGCCCAACCCGCTGCTGAGCGAGTTCGACGCGCTGGCGCGCGCGGCCGGGCTGCGCGTCCCGTTCGTGGAAGAGCTGGCCGCCGACATCTTCATGGGCGACTTCTCCCCCAAGTTCGCCGACGCCGCCAAGCTGGCCGCCGACGTGCTGGACGGCACCCTTTACGCGCGGTACTACGGCATCGACTACGCCGAGGTCCGGCGGCAGGGCCACGACGGTTTCGCCGCGCTGTGCGTACGGAGGGCGGGCGTGCGGGCGGGCGCTTACGGCCACGGCTGGGTCGCGCGCAACGGCATGGTGATCGAGCAGTCGCAGATCCTGACGACCCACAACCTGGCCGCGCTGGTGCATCCGATCGGCGTGGACCCGTCGCCCGGCTGGCCGGATCTGGCCCGGCGCGCGTTCGCGACGGTGTGCGTGCTCGTCGGCCGGCTCCACAACAACCCGCGCCCGCTCAGCACCGTCAAGGACGCCGCGTACGCCTGGCGGCAGATGGTGTTCTTCCTGTCCATGTGCGGGCTGGAGGACCAGATCGACGTGATCGCGTCGATCCAGGCCCGGTGCAGGCGGCAGCCCGAGCACGTGGTGCTGCGGCTGTCGCCCGCGCTCGCCGGTCTGCGGCACGTCCTGACCGGCGGGCACCTGGACGGCGCCGCCGCGCCCGCCGAGGCGCGCCGGTGGCTGGGCTGGAGCCACCGGCGGCACTGGATCCTCGACCGCGCCGAGTCCCTCACGGGTTCGGACTGAGCACGACATCTTGGACGAAATGCCGATGAGTCCACGATCATGCGCTCTAAGCTGGTCGCCATGACGGACGACGTCGCTCAGTGGCCGCCCTCGGATCTCGACTTCAGCAAGCCGACGATCGCCCGCGCCTATGACGCGCTGTTGGGCGGCAAGAACAACTTCGAGGCCGACCGCGCGCTGGCCGAGCACGCCATTCAGCACATTCCCGGCCTGCGCGAGTCGGCGATCGAGAACCGCAAGGTCCTGGTGCGCGGAGTGCGCTGGCTCGCCGGTGAGGCGGGCATCGACCAGTTCCTGGACCTCGGCAGCGGGCTGCCCACCCAGACCAACACGCACGAGGTCGCGCAGGCGCAGAACCCCGACGCCAAGGTCCTCTACGTCGACATCGACCCGCTGGTGGCGGTGCACGGCCGGGCCCTGCTCGCCGAGAACGCCAACACCAGGGTCGCCGTGGGCGACGTGCGCGACCCGGACGCGATCCTGGCGCTGCCCGAGGCGAGCGGCTTCCTCGACCTGGACCGCCCGCTGGCGCTGATGCTGGTCGGCATGCTGCACTACCTGTCACCCGAGATCGCCGACGACGTGGTCGGGCGGCTGCGGGACGCGCTGGCCCCCGGCAGCTACCTGTTCATGACCTCGCTGGTCGACACCGGTGTCCCCGCCCAGCAGGAGCTCGCCCGGATCACCCGGGAGAACCTGGAAGAGGGCTACGCGCGGACCCCGGAGGAGATCGAGCACCACTTCGGCGACTTCGAGCTGGTCGAGCCCGGCGTCGTGTTCACGGCGCTGTGGCGGCCCGACGAGCCCGTCGACCCCGACAACCTGAGCCCCGGCGAGCAGCTCGGCATGGCCGGGATCGCCCTCAAGAAACGGTAGCCGCGAGGACCACCATCATGAGCACGGCGGAGAAGGGCAACACCTACCTTGAGCGCGTCGTCGCGCAGCAGGCCGTGCTCGAAGACGATCTCAAGGCGCGGCGCGGCGCACCCCAGGCGCCCGCCGCGGTCCCCGCGCCCGCGGGACCGGCGGGCGCGCTCCACAAGCGGCAGCGGGCACTGGGCGGCGGGCCCGGCGGCACGTCCGCTCCCGCCGCCGACCGGTCCGCGCCCGGTCCCGTGGACGTGCGGATCACCGGGTTCTGGCGCTGGAAGAACGTGCTCGTCCCGCCGAACGCGTTCGTCGTGCACACGCGGCGCGGCAGGCCGGAGCCGCTGCACATCGGCGTCGGCGTCTCGTTCCGGTTCAACCCGTCCACCGACTCGTTCCTGGTCGTCCCCGGCGCCACCCAGACCATCCTGATCAACGCGTACTGCATCTGCCGGGAACTGCAGGGCGTGCTGGTGCAGGGCTACGTCCAGTGGATCATCCAGGACTTCGCCGTCGCCTACCGCAAGCTGGACTTCAGCGACGACGAGGACCCGATGCGGCTGGTCAACCTGCAACTGCGGGAGCAGGCCGAGGCGGCGATCAAGGACAAGGTCGCCACCATGGGCGTGCGGGACGTCCTCAGCGACAAGCAGCCGATCATCGAGGAGCTGACCGCCAGGCTGCGCGCGGTCGCCGAGGGAACGAGCGAGAACCCTCATCCTGAGGGGACGACCCCGCAGACCCCCCGGGTCGGCGACGCGACCGCCCTCGGGGCGCTCGAGCGGTCGCGTGACCAGGGGCTCGGGCTGCGGATCGTGACCGTCCAGATCAAGGAGGCCGTGGTCAGCTCGTCCCGGCTGTGGGAGAACCTGCAGAAGCCCTACCGGTCGGAGCAGGCCCGGATCGCCCGGCTGGCCGAGCTGGAGGCGGAGGAGGCGATCGCCCGGCGGGAGATGGCCGCCACCCGGGTGAAGGAGACCGAGCGCCTCCACTACGAGCGCGAACTGGCCGAGCTGCGCGCCCGCAACGAGGCCGAGCGGTTCGACACCGAGACCGCCGAGAAGCTCCGCCGTACCCGCCGTCAGCAGGAGGACGCCCGGGAGGTCGCGGAGCTGGAGACCGAGACCACCCGGCACGCCCTCCGGATGGAACGCGAGCGGCACGCCGAGGAGGCCGAGACGGGACGCCTCCGCATCGAGCGGGAACGCGAGCTCAGGCAGCTCGAAGTGGAGGGCGAGCTGGCGGTGGCGCGCGCCCGCGCGGAGGCCGCCCACGAGCAGGCCCTGATGAGGCTGGAACGCGACCGCGCCCAGGCCGCCATCGAGAACGAGCGGACCCCCGCCAGCGTCCAGGCCGAACTGATCAACAAACTGCCGGGGATCGTGGAGAAGCTGCCCACCCCCACCGAGCTCCGGTCGATCAACGTGGGCCCCACCGACCCGTCCAGCGTGTCCGGCCTCATCGCGCAACTGGCCGCGGTCGTCGCCGCTCTGCGGGAGGCGACGGGCGCCCGGGACGACGCGACGCGCTAGCGTACGGCGGGTGACGTCCCCGAGACACGAGGCCCCGGCCGGCACACCCATCCGCATGTCCGACGAGGTGGCCGACGCGCTGGCCGCCGAGCGCCCCGTGGTCGCGCTGGAATCGACGATCATCGCGCACGGGCTGCCGCGCCCCCGCAACCTGGAGGTGGCGCTGGAACTGGAGGCCGACCTGCGCTCCGCCGGTGTCGTCCCCGCGACCGTCGGGGTGGTGGACGGGCGGCCGGTGGTCGGCATGGACCGGCCCGCGCTGGAGCGCATGGCGGACGGTGACGGCGTCGCCAAGGCGAGCGTGCGCGACCTCCCCGCCGCCATGGCGACCGGCGCCGACGCCGCGACCACGGTCGCCGCGACCGCGTTCCTCGCGCGCCGCGCCGGTGTCCGGGTGTTCGCGACGGGCGGGCTCGGCGGCGTCCACCGTGGCGCGTCGGACACCTTCGACGAGTCCGCCGACCTGCACACGCTCGCCCGTACCCCGATCACCGTGGTGTGCGCGGGGGTGAAGTCGATCCTGGACGTGGCGGCCACGCTGGAACGCCTGGAGAGCCTCGGGGTGACCGTCGTCGGCTACGGGACCGGCCGGTTCCCCGGCTTCTACCTCACCGAGTCCGGGCACACCGTGGACTGGCGGGCCGACGACCCCGCCACGGTGGCCCGCATGATGGCCGCCGCCGACGACCTCGGCCTCTCCTCGGCGATCGTCGTCGCCAACCCGCTGCCGCCCGGGGAACAGCTCGACCCGGCTCTGCACGACCGGATCCTGGGCGAGGCGCTGGCCGAGGCCGGCCGCCTGGACCTTCAGGGCAAGGCGGTCACGCCGTTCCTGCTGGACCACTTCCACCGGGCGTCCTCGGGGGCCAGCCTTGAGGTCAACGTCCGCGCCGTCCGGTCGAACGTGGCGCTGGCCGGACGGATCGCGCGGGCCCGGTCCGGATGATCCTCGTGGTCGGCGACGTGATCAACGACATCGTGGTGCGGCCCCGCACCCCCGTCGCCGCCGACAGCGACACCCCGTCCACCATCACCGCGTCCCCCGGCGGTTCCGGCGCCAACCAGGCCGCCTGGCTCGGCGCGCTGGGCGCGCGGGTGCGGTTCGCCGGCCGGGCCGGCGCGGACGACATCGCCGCGCACTCCGCCGCGCTGGAGGCCGCCGGGGTGGACGCCCGGCTGGTCGCCGATCCGCGCGCGCCCACCGGCCGGATCGTGGTGCTGGCCAGGGGCGGCCGCCGCGACATGTTCACCGACCGCGGCGCCAACCTGAACCTCACCCGCGCCGACCTGCCCGACGACCTCCTGGACGGCGCCGGCCTGCTCCACGTGTCCGGCTACTCGCTGTTCCATCCGGGGGTGAGCGCGGCCGTGGGCGACCTGATGCGGCGGGCGCGGGAACGCGGCGTCGCCACGTCCGTCGACCCGTGCTCGGCCGCGTTCCTGCGGGACAGCGGCCCCGAGGCGTTCCGCGCCTGGGCGCGCGGAGCCCGCCTGATCTTCCCCAACCTCGCCGAGGGACGCCTGCTGACGGGCGCGCGCTCGGCGGACGCCGTGGCCACGTCCCTGCTCGGGGACTACCCGGTCGTCGCGCTCAAGCTCGGCGCGGACGGGGCGCTCATCGCTTCACGGGACACGGCTCTGAAAGGTACGGCGTCGGCGGACGCCCAGTCCCGGCTGCGGCTGCCGAGCGTGCCGGCCGAGGTCGTCGATCCGACCGGCGCGGGGGACGCCTTCTGCGCCGGGTTCCTGACCGCCTGGGTCCCCGGCCGCCCGCTGGACGAGTGCGCCCGCGCCGCGCTCACGGCCGCCGCGAGCGCGGTCGCCACGGTGGGCGCCCGGCCGCCGCTCACCGGGCGAGCGCCCTGATCGCGTCCAGCATCAGGTCCCAGAAACGCCCGCGGTCCAGTTCCATCGCGACCCGCGCGTTCGGCTCGGCGCCGGTCACCCGGTGCAGGTCGACCACGGTGGCGCCGCGCGTGTGCTCGCCCGTGAGCTCCACGGTCACCGCGACGTCCACGCACGCGACCACGTCCGGGTCGGCGATGGCGGCGATCGCCACGGGGTCGTGGACGGGCGGGTCCGGCATCCCGAAGACCTTCTCGTACGCGCCGCCGTAGAACCGCAGCAGCGCCTCCAGCGTGGTCGGCAGCGCGCCGCCGATCGCGCGGAGCCGCCGGAAGACCTCCGGCACCGCGAGCGCCTGGTGCGTGACGTCCAGGCCGCACATCAGCAGCGGAAGCCCGCTGCGCAGCACCCGGTCGGCGGCCTCGGGGTCGACGTAGACGTTGAACTCGGCGACCGGCGTGGTGTTGCCCCGTCCGGCGCTGCCGCCCATGAACACGATCCGCTCGATCCGCCCCGTCAGGTCGGGACGGGCGTCCAGCAGCGTCGCGACGTTGGTCAGCGGCCCGGTCGCCGCGATCGTGACCGGGCGTTCCGACTCCTCCAGCAGCCGCGCCATCAGCGTCACCGCGTCCTCGTCCGCGAGCGGGATCGCGGGGTCGGGCAGCGCGGCACCGTCCAGGGCGCTCTCCCCGTGGATGCCGGGCGCGGTGTGCCGGCCGCCGTTCAGGGCCCGGTCGGCGCCCGCCGCGACCACCGTCCCGTCCAGCCCGGCGAGCGTGCAGATCGCCAGCGCGTTGCGGGTGACCGCCTCCAGCGGCCCGTTGCCCGCCACCGTCGTCACCGCCAGCAGGTCGATCGCCGGATGCGCCGCGGCCAGCAGGATCGCGAACATGTCGTCGTGGCCGGGGTCGCAGTCCAGGAGCACCGGCACCGTCGCGGAGTCGCCCATGAAAAGAATCTTGGAGAATTTCCGGCGCGCTGTCGATCCGTCCCCCGTCCGTCCGACGCCCGGGTGAGAGCGAAAGAGATCGCGACGAGAGGACGGAACGATGACCACCTACACCCACGACACCCCCGCACCCGGACCGCCACCGCCCGGCCCACCGGCCGCCGCGGCGTGACCGTGGCCATGTGGACGGCGCAGATCCCGCTCGGCGCCGCGCCGAGATCCGGGCGCTGGTGAGCGGGGTCGCTTGAGGCGAACGGGCCCTCGGGTACAGTGGTGGCGGCGAAGGGGAGTAGTCCCGATCCGCTGAGTGGTCGACATGCTGGCGTGAGCCCGGCCCTCAGGCCGAGGGCCCGTCCCGGACGGGTCCCGCGGTGGACGAGACCTTCGGCCTGGCAGAAGGCGTGCCCAGCCGTTCCCAGTCCGGAACCGGACGTGCGGAACGGCTCGGGGCGCTCCGAGCCGCCGGGCCGAGCGGTCCTCTCCTCCCGTCCCGGGTGGCGCGCCGAGCGGGCCGTCGAGGCCCGGCCCTGAACCGAAGAGGGCACGAGCACCCACCATGTCACCTGACCTGCCGTTCGATCTGTCCTTCGATGGGGCGACGTTCGCCACCGCCTTCGCCGTGATCTTCCTGGCGGAGCTTCCCGACAAGACCATGTTCGCCTCGCTGGCGATGGGCACGCGGATGCGGGCGCCCTGGGTCTGGCTCGGCACGTCCAGCGCCTTCCTGGTCCACGTGGCGGTGGCGGTCGCGGCGGGCAGCGCGTTCGCCCTGCTCCCCGAGCCGCTCGTCCACGCCGTCGCGGCGGCGCTGTTCGCGTTCGGCGCCTACACACTGCTGCGCGGAGGCGGGGACGAGGACGGGGACGCCGAGGAGGCCGGTGGCAGGGCCCCACGGATCACCGGCTTCTGGCGGACCTACGTCACCGCGTTCACCGTCGTGTTCATCAGCGAGTGGGGTGATCTCACACAGATCACCACCGCCAACCTCGCCGCCACCCGGGGGCCGCTGCCGGTCGCGCTGGGCGCGCTGCTGGCGCTGATGTCGGTGTCCGCCCTGGCGCTGGTCGCGGGACGCTTCATCGCCGACCGCGTCCCGCTGCGCGTCGTCCAGCGCGTCGGCGGCGCCGTGATGGCGGCCCTGGCCGTCTGGTCGCTCCTGGAGGCGATCCTCTGAGCCGCGCCGCGACTGGAGGTGGTGGGCTCAGGTGTTGAGCACGAGGTCCAGGGCCACGGCGGCGGTCCAGGACTGGGCGCGGGCGCCCAGGGGGTCGCCGGTGAAGGGGTGGTAGTACTCGGCGAACACCCCGTCGGAGAGCTGGTCCAGGGTGGAGGCGCGCAGGACGGCGGCGGCCTCGGCTTCGCCGGAGCGGCGCAGGCCCCAGATGAGCAGCCAGTTCATGGGCGGCCACTGGGGGCCGCGCCAGTACCGGGCCGGGTCGAAGGACGGGGACGACGGGCTGGTGCTGGGCGGGACGGCGGTGGCCAGGCCCGGGTTGCCGCACCAGTCGGACGAGAACAGGGTGTCGACCAGCCGGCGGCGGGTCCGCGGCGGAAGGCCCCCCGAGAGCAGCGCCGCGAAGCCCGCGATGGTCTTGGTGCGCAGGGGCAGTCCGGTGCGCAGGTCGCGGTCGGCGGCGAAGCCGTCCTCGTCGGTGGTGGCGGCGACGCCGCGCCGGAAGCGGTCGGCGTACCCGATCAGCTCGTCCGCGCCGGGCAGGTCGAGCTCGTCGGCGACGGTGGCCAGCTCCTCGGACGCGGCGGCGAAGATCGCGCTGGCGAAGACGTCGGCGACCAGGAAGCTGAGGGTCTCACGGGCGCGCGTGTCGTCGTAGCGGGCCTGCCGCAGCTCCTCGATCAGCCACTGGTAGCGGGCGTAGTCCCCGTCCGTGGGGCGCTGTGCCCCGACCTCGGTGGCGGTCCGGGGCCCGTGATCGTCCAGGGAGTCGAGGGCCTGGACGTCGGCGCGGGGGAACGGGACGAACGCGGGGGCCGGGACGACGGAGCGGTACGGGACGTCCCAGCGGGGGGAGTTGTCCAGGCCGCTCTCCCAGCCGTGGTAGATCGTCAGCAGGCCGGTGTGGTCGGGATCGCGGTTCTCGGCCAGGTAGCGGTGCCAGGCCAGCAGGGCGGGCCACATCGCGCGGATCCGGTCGGCGGCGGCGCGGGCCTCGGTGGCCCCGGCGCGGCGGGCGGCGTCGAGGATGCGGCGCACGGCGATCCCGTGGACGGGCGGCTGCATGAGGCCGCTGGTCGCGGGGCCGCTGGGGGCGTGCGGGGTGACGTCGCAGCAGGCCCAGCGCTTGGGACCGGGTTCGTAGGAGGCGTCGCCGTCGGCGAAGACGATGTGGGGGATCATGCCGTTGCGCCACTGGGCGGCGAGCAGGGTCTCCAGCTCGGTGAGGGCCCGATCGGTGGAGAGCTGGGCCAGGCCGATGGCGATGAACGCGGCGTCCCAGCTCCACATGTGGGGGTAGAGGCCCGGCGCGGCGACGGTGAGGGATCCCCGGTCGTTGCCGCGGAGGGCGTGCGCGGCCCTGGCGGCGGTCTCGACCTCGGTGAGCGCGCGGTGCTTCGTGAGCGCGCCGGAGGCGTGGCCGTCGGTGCGAGTCTGCTGCCGGCCTAGGTGAGGGAGGTCGGCCGAAGGGGTTGCAGTCACGAAACTCCTACTTCGTCCGCGGGGACGGACACTTCGTCCGCGACTCAGGACATAGTCTCGCGGGTAGGAGACCCCCGCAAGGCAAGTGCCCGTAACCTGTACGTAACATCTAGGTAACATACCTGGCCGTGGAATATTCCCGACAGTGGCCCGATCGCCAGGTGACCGGGGCTATCCCGGCGCCCGGCGCCCCTCGGTGATACGGGCGTCCACGGCCTCCGCGGCGAGCACCCGGTCGATCACCATGGACGCGGCCCCGATCACTCCGGCCCGCTCGCCGAGCAGGCCCTCGGTGATGCGGAGGCCGCGGGTGGAGCGGTACTGGGCGACCTGGTAGACGACCTCGCGGATGCCCGCGAGCAGATGCTCCCCGGTACGGGCCAGGCCGCCGGAGACGACGAGCACGCCGGGGTTCGTCACGCTCACCAGGGTCGCCAGGACCTCGCCGAGCACCCGCCCGGCCTGGCGGGTCAGCCGGACCGCGTCGGCGTTACCGGCCCTGACCAGCCGGACCACGTCGGCGGTCTCCCGTACCGAAGGGTCGGTGCGGGCCAGCTCGCGGGCCAGCGCCGCGCCCGACGCGACGGCGGCCAGGCAGCCGTGCGCCCCGCACACGCAGGCGACGTCGTCGTGCCCGCGCAGCCTGATGTGCCCGATCTCGCCCGCCGCCCCGCCCGCCCCGTGCAGGACCCGGCCCTCCTCGACGATCCCGGCGCCGATGCCCGTTCCCACCTTGACCAGCACCACGGTGGACGAGTCGTCGCCGATCGCGGTGAACTCGCCGAGCGCCATCATGTTCGCGTCGTTGTCGGCCAGGACCGGCCCGGGGAACCGGGCGGACAGCGCCGAGACCACGTCGAGGTCGCGCCAGGACGCCAGGATCGGGGTGGGGATCACCCGTCCGGTCCGCCGGTCGATCGGGCAGGGCAGGCCGATGCCGACCCCGCAGACCTCCGCCATCGACCGTCCCGCCTCGGCCAGCAGCGTGTGGAACCGGGACGCGGCCCAGGCCAGGGTGGGTTCCGCGCCGTCGGCGACGTTGAGCCGGCCGGCGGTCTCGGCGAGGGTGCGGCCGGCCAGGTCGACGACGGCGGCGCGGCCGTGTGTGGCGCCCAGGTGCGCGGCCAGCACCACGGCCGAGCCCTCGTCGATCCGCAGCAGGTTGGGACGCCGCCCCCCGGTGGAGACGTCGACGCCGCCCTCCCTCAGGTATCCGGCGGTGACGAGCTGATCGACCCGCTGGGCGACCGTGGACCTGGCCATTCCGGTGAGCTCCATGAGGTCCCTGCGGGTGCGGGCCTGTCCCTGCCGGACCAGTTGGAGCAACTGCCCTGCCGAGAATGCGCTGACCTGTGGCATATCGCCCTACTCCACTTCCCGCACGGCGCATGGAACGTCATAGAAGGCGGCGCGTAGAAGGCATTTATAGCCATTGCGCGTATTGCTCTAGGTTGTGGGGGTGGCTGCCGAGTCCCTAGACGCCCATCGTGAGCTGATCGGGGCCGCGTTGTCATTGGGTGGGACACGTGCCGTTCTGGACGCGCTCGCCCGCGCGCTGGACTGCTGGTGCCTGGTGTTGGACGAGTCCCGCGCCGCACGGCACTGCTCCCCGCCGGAGGCACGCCGCCACGCCGCGCGGCTCCGCCTGGACGTGGAACGCCTCGGTCTCCAATCGCCCCTGCACACCGCGTACCTCGACCTGGGGGACGACCAGGTGGCGGTGCTGCCGATCAGGCGGAACAGCACCGTGGCCGGGCATCTGGTCGCCGGGCGCCCGCAACGGCTGAGCCCGGCCGAGCGTGGCGTCCTCACCAGCGCCGCCGGTCTGCTGTCGCTGGAGCTGACGTTCCGGGACGAGACGCTGGCGGCGCACCGCCGCGCCAGGCTGGCCGTGCTGCGGCTGGCCGCGGGCGAGCATCCGGGGCTCGCCGAGTCCACGGCGCAGACCCTGGGCGTCGCGCTCCCGGCCGAGCCGTTCCGGGTGGCGATGCTGGGGACCGACCCGGCGCGCGTGCCCGACCTGCTGCGGGCGGCCGAGGGGCATCCGGCGCTCGGCCAGGTCAGCGCGCTGGTCGTGCCGTTCGACCGGCACAGCGTGGTGGTGCTGATCCCGGTCGCCGAGGGGGACGCGCAGGCGCTTGAGGAGGTGCTGCACCAGGTGCCGCGCTCGCGCGGCGTCGTCACCGAGGGCGTCCCGCTGACCGGTCTCGCGGACGGGCTGCGCCGCGCCCGGTCGGTGTTCTTGAGCGGCGCCAAGGACTCGGGGCCGGGACGGCTCGTCCTGGCCAGGGACGTCGCCACCGCCGGGCTGCTGGCCCAGCTCGACACGCCGGGCGCCAGGGGATGGGCGGACACGCTGCTGGAACCGCTGGAGCGGCACGCCGGCCGGTCCCGGCTCGACCTGGTCTCGACGCTGCGGGTGTTCCTCGCCAACAACGGCCACATCGACGCGTCCGCCACCGCGCTCGGGATCCACCGGCACACCCTGCGCTACCGGCTCGGCCGGATCACCGAGCTGCTCGGCACGGACCTCGACGACCCCACGGCCCGCGCCGAGCTGTGGCTCGCGCTGCGGCTCAGGGAGGCGCAGGCATGACGGCGCGCCCTGTGGCGGCCTACCGGCCCGCCGGGGACCGGTACGTCCTGGTCGAGTACGGCGACGGCGAGGAACTCGACCTGCGGGTCAACTTCTTCGTCCTGCGGGCGCTGGACGCGCTGACCGCCGACCCGCCGCCGGGACTGGTGGAGGCCGCGCCCGGGTTCCGGTCCATCCTCGTCCGGTTCGATCCGGCGCGGACCCGGAGGGACGCGCTGATCGAGCGGCTGCGGGAGCTGCACGCCCGGGTGCCCGGCGGGTCCTCGCCGCCCACGCGCAGCCGCCGGATCGTCCTGCCGATCGCGTTCGACCACTCCGCGACCCGGCGCGCCATCGAACGGTACGCCGCCACGATCAGGGCGGACGCCCCGTACACGGGGAGCGGCGGCAACATCGGCTACATCGTGGAGCACAACGGCCTGCCGGACCGGGAGGCCCTCTACGAGGCGATCCTCGGCACCGAGTGGTGGACGGCGTTCACCGGGTTCGCGCCGGGACTGCCGTTCATGTTCTCGATGCGCGCGCCGACCGCGCTGTCGGTGCCCAAGTACAACCCGGCGCGGACCTGGACGCCCGAGGGCGCGGTCGGCATGGGCGGCCCCTGCGTGGCGATCTTCCCGGTGGACGCGCCGGGCAGCTACCAGCTGTTCGGGCGGACGCTGCCGATCTACGACATCCTCGGCCGCAACCGGGCGTTCCGCGACGACCCGTTCCTGATCGGCCCGGGCGACCGGGTGTCGTTCACCCGGGTGGAGGAGGACGAGCTGGAGGAGATCCGGCGGCTGGCCCTGGAGGACCGCTACAGCTACCACGTGGAGGACGAGCGTGACCGGCGCGGTGCTGGAGATCCTTGACCCCGGGGTGCGGACCACCGTCCAGGACCATCCGGGCAGGATCGGCCTTCAGGCCAAGGGGATCTTCCCGTCGGGACCCGTCGACCATCTCGCGTTCCGGGCGGCCAACGTGCTGGTGGGCAACGCCCCGGGCGACGCGGCGCTGGAGATCCCGATGGGGCGGTTCGCCGCCCGCGCGCACCTGCGCGGGCGGGTGGCGGTGTGCGGCGCGGACGGCGCCGAGGTCACGATCAACGGTGCGCCGGTGCCGATGTGGGAGGCCGTGGACGTGCGCCCGGGCGACGTGCTGGCCGCGGGCACGCTGAAGGGCCCGGGGTTCCGGCTGTACCTGGCGGTGTCCGGCGGGATCGACGTCCCGCCGGTGCTGGGATCCCGCGCCCTGCACACCGGCGCCGGCTTCGGCGGCCTGGACGGGCGTGCGCTGGTCCGCGGCGACGCCGTGCCCGTGGGCGCGTGCGACGTCGAGGGCACGCCGAGGCTGCGGTTGCCGCAGGGGCTGCGCCCCGGCTACCACCGGCACTGGGAGATCGAGGTGATGCGGGGCCCGCACGCCGATCCCGGCTACCTCACGCCCGCCGACTGGCGCGGCTTCGTCACCTCCCGCTGGCGGGTCAACCTCAACTCCGACCGGCTCTACGTCCGGCTCAACCCGCACCACTTCACCTGGACGCGGCCGGACGGCGGGGTGGCGGGCGCGCACCCGTCCAACGTGCTGGACGGCGGTTACCCGGTGGGCGGGATCATCGTCAACGGCGACCTGCCCACGATCCTCGGCCCGGACGGCGCCGCCTCGGGCGGCTTCACGGTGATCGCCACGATCGTGCACGCGGCGCTGTGGAAGGTCGGGCAGCTGTGCCCGGGCCGGGACACCGTCCGGTTCCGCGAGGTGGACCTCGACCAGGCCGAGGCGCTGGACCGGCACACCGAGTTCATGCTCGACCCGGCGAACCTGGAAAGGGTGGTCAGCGGCGGCTGAGCACCTCCGCCATGGGCGCGATGGTGACGCCCTCCGCGGCGAAACGCTCCCTGATGGCGGTGGCGATCTCCACCGCGTTCGGGCGGTCGCCGTGGACGCAGATCGTGTCGGCGTCCACCGCGACCCGCTTGCCGCCGACGGTCGTCACGGTGCCGTTCAGGATGCCGACCGCCTTGTCCACGCAGGCCGCGACGTCCTTGGCGCGCGGGTCCGGCTCGATGATGATCTCGCCTTCGTCGTCGTACTCCAGGTCCGCGAACGCCTCGCGGGCGACGCGGACGCCGCGTGCCGCGACCCGATCGGCGGTCGGCCCGGCCAACAACACCGTGATCAGGCCGCCGCCCAGCGAGGCGACCGCGTCCGCGATGGCGTCGGCCACGTCCGGGTCGCGCATCGTCAGCCCGTACAGCGAGCCGTGCGGCTTCACATGCGTGATCGGGACGCCCAGGGAGTCGGCGAAGCCGCGCAGCGCCCCGTACTGGTAGAGGCAGGCGTCCGCGGCGTCCGACGGGGACAGCGCCATGGGCCGGCGCCCGAACCCGACCAGGTCGGGCAGCCCCGGATGGGCGCCGAGCGCCGTCCCGCTCGTCTTGGCCAGCTCGACCGACCGCCGCATCGTCGCCGGGTCGCCCGCATGCCAGCCGCACGCCACGTTCACCGAGCTGACCAGCGGCAGCAGATGCTCGTCGTCGCCCAGCCGCCAGCGGCCGAAGCTCTCGCCGGCGTCGGCGTTCAGGTCGATCACGGTCTTCATGCGTCCACGGTGGGCCGGGCGCCGGGCACCGGCAATGCGCCAAGTCGGCCAACCGGCGGCGCCGACCTGTCCGAACGGGCCAATAGCCCGTCCGGCCGCGTCCGGCCAGGGTGTGGTGGACCGGGCCGACGGCCGAGATGCCGGGATGCCGAGATGCCGGGATGCGAGGTGTGGCGGGTGAGCCGGACGGACACGGCTGAGCTGGCGCTGCCGCCGGCGCGCTACGAGTACGGAGGCGACGAGTTCGTCTTCGTCGAGATGGACCAGGCGATGAGCCTGGAGGCCAACATCAAGGCCATGACGATCACCGCGGCGCTGCGCGAGCGCGGTCTGGACGGCGTCATCGACATCTGCCCGTCCAACGCCTCCTACATGATCCGCGTCGACCCGGACGTGCTGCACCCCGCCGAGCTGGTGAAGGAGCTGCGCGCGCTGGAGCGGTCGGCCACCGCGCTCACCTCCGACCGGGTGCTGCCGACGCGCGTCGTGGACGTGCCCGTCCTGTACGACGACCCGTGGACGCGGGAGACGCTGATGCGCTTCCGCGACCGCCACCAGGACCCCGGCGCCACCGACCTGGAGTACGCCGCCCGGATCAACGGGTACGCCGGGGTGCCGCAGCTGATCGACGCCCTGTCCGGCGCGCCGTACTTCGTGACCATGCTCGGGTTCGTCCCCGGCCTGCCGTTCTGCTACCAGATGGTGCCCAGGGAACGGCAGATCGAGGTGCCCAAGTACGTGCGTCCCCGCACCGACACGCCGGAGCGGGCGTTCGGGTTCGGCGGCGCGTTCTCGGTGGTCTACCCCGTGCGGGGCGCGGGCGGCTACCAGCTGTTCGGCATCGCGCCCGCGCCCGTCCTCGACGTCGCGCAGCGGCTGCCCGACTTCCAGGACGGCATCGTGTTCCCGCGGGCGGGCGACATCTTCCGCTACCGCTCGATCGACCGGAACGAGTTCGACCGGATCAGGAGCGAGGTGGAGGACGGCACGTTCCGGTACCGGATCCGCGAGTACGAGTTCCGTCCCGCCGAGTTCCTGGGCGACCCGGACGCGGTCACCAGCGACCTGCTGGAGGTGCTGTACGGATGAGCACGATCCTGGTGCGCAAGGGCGGTCTCTACACCACGGTCCAGGACACGGGGCGTGACGGGTACTACGAGATCGGCATGCCGCCCTCCGGGGCGATGGACCAGTACTCCTACCGGGTCGCCAACCTGCTGGTGGGCAACCCGGACGGGGCGGCGGCGCTGGAGGCCACCTACATCGGCCCGGAACTGGAGTTCACCGACGACCGGCTGGTCGCGGTCACCGGCGCGGAAGCGCCGGTCGCGGTCAACGGGGAGGCGGTGCCGTCCTGGCAGACGCTGGCGGTGCGCGCCGGTGACGTCCTGTCGTTCTCGATGATCACGGCGGGGGCGCGGCTCTACATCGCGGTCAGCGGCGGCATCGACGTCCCGGAGAAGCTCGGCTCGCGGTCCACCTACACCCTCACCGGCCTGGGCGGGTTCGAGGGACGCAAGCTCGCCGACGGGGACCGGCTCCCGGTCGGCAAGGCCGGCACCGACGCGCCCGGACCTCCCGTGGGCGCGTCGGTGCCGGGACCACTGCGGCCCGAGTTCCCCGACGTCATGCCGTTGCGGACGGTGGTCGGGCTGTGCTCGTACCGGCTCACCGAGGCGGCGCTCGACTCCTTCCTCGGCACGGTCTGGAAGGTCACCAAGGACGCCGACCGCGTCGGCTACCGGCTGCGCGGCGGCACGCTGGACTTCGTCGAACGCGAGCAGCCGTTCGGCGCGGGCGGCGACCCGGCGAACGTGGTGGACCTCGGCTACCCCGTCGGCTCGATCCAGGTGCCGGGCGGGGACGAGCCGATCGTCCTGCTCAACGACGCGGTGACCGGCGGGGGCTACGCCACCATCGGCACGGTCATCTCGGTGGACCGGGACCGGATCGCGCAGGCCAAGACGGGGGACCGGGTGTCGTTCGTCCCGGTCGGCCTGGACGAGGCGCTGGCCGCGCGGCGCGACCGCGCCCGCCGCCTCGCCGAGGCGCGCGCCGCCCTGACCGCGTGACCACCCGAACGCCGCGAGGAGAACCCATGGAAACGATCAAGGCGACGATGCCCGGTGTCTTCTACCGCCGTCCCGCGCCGGACGCCGACCCGTTCGTCGAGGAGGGCGCCGAGGTGGCGGCCGGTCAGACGATCTGCCTGGTCGAGGTGATGAAGACCTTCAACGAGCTGAAGGCCGAGGCCGCCGGGACCCTCACCAGGTTCCTCGTCGAGGACGGCGAGGAGATCGCGATGGGGCAGGACCTCGCCGAGTTCACGACGCACGCCTGAGCGCGGCGCCCGGCCGGTACGAGTGGTCAGTTCTGGCGCGTCAGGCGGCCCTTGGCGGGGCTGCCCGCCGGGCCGTCCCAGGAGTAGTCGAGCGCGCCGCTCTTGCGGGTCAGGGTGAAGGAGCCGCTGACGCAGCGGCCGCGCCCGCGGGTGATGCTCTCCCGCAACCGCAGCCTGGTGGAGGTCGCGCTCAGCAGCCGCAGGTCGCCGGAGCAGTCGAGCGCGGCGTACCGGGACGTGCCGACCTTCTCACCGGTCCTGCCCTTGCGGATCTTCAGGACGCCCACGTACCTCTTGCCCCCGGACTCGGTGATCCTGCCGCGCCAGGTGCCGATGAAGAACGTGCCGACGCTCGCCTTCACGGTCGGGGAGCCCGCCTTGGCGGGCTTCTCACGGCGCTCGTCCAGGGTCCGCTGGATGTCCTTGAACATGGCGGGCGAGTGCGATAAACCCCACGCCACCAGCGCCACCGGCAGCAGCCCGGCGATCAGCATGGTGAGCAGCCGGATCGCGCGGGAACCATACGGCCGTGGGCGCGCCACAGGCGGATGCGTGGTCCACGGCGCCGGCGGAGGCGTCGGCGGAGGCGTCGTCGGTGGCGGCGTCGTCGCGGAAGCCGGAGCCGGACCCGGTGGTGGAGTCTCGGGGAGCCGCTTGGTCTCGCTGATGCCGACGGAGAACTCGCTCAGCAGTTCCGCGACCGTCGGCCGCCGCTCGGGCACCTTGCTCAGCGCCCGCTCCACCACGTCCCGCACCAGCGGGTCCAGGCCGTCCAGGTCCGGCGGGCCCGAGCCGACCTTGTTGAGCACCTCGTAGACGCTGCGGCCGTCGAACGGCATCCGCCCGGTGCCGGCGAACGCGATCACGCCGCCCCAGGAGAAGACGTCCGCGGCCGGGGTCAGCGGGCGGCCGTCGATCAGCTCGGGCGCGACGTACGCGGGAGTGCCCACGACCTGCCCGGAGGCGGTGATCCTGGTCAGCTCGTCCCGGGCCCGCGAGATGCCGAAGTCGATGACCCGGGGCCCGGTCGGCGACAGCAGCACGTTGGACGGCTTGAGGTCGCGGTGCACCAGCCCGGCCTCGTGGATGGCGCGCAGCGCCGTGGCAATCCCGACCGCGAGCTGCTCCAGCGACGAGCCGCGCAGCGGGCCGCGCTCGGCGACGGCCGACTCCAGGTCCGGGCCGTCGATGAACTCGACCGCCACGTACATCGGGTCCTCGTCCAGCGACGCCTCCACCACCGGGGCGGTGGAGTGCGACCTGACCCGGCGGGCGGCGGCGATCTCCCGGCGGAACCTGGCCCGGAACTCGGGGACGGCGGCGTACTGCGGGTTGATCAGCTTGATGGCGACCGGCGGCTCGTCGGGGGCCTCGCCGAGGTAGACGGTGCCCATCCCGCCGCGCCCGATCCTGGCGGTCAGCCGGAAACGGCCGACGACCTCGGGATCGGACGGCTCCAGCGGCTCCCGCATGTTCGGCCCATCTTGTGGAACGGCGCACCGCCCCCGATCCTAATCCGGCCCGTCCCGTCCGGGGATCCCTTGGGGACGCGGGCCTCAGGGCAGGCCCAGGTGACCGGACAGGCGGTCGAGGTGGTGGTCGCCGTCGCCGAACGCCAGGGACGAGGCCATGGCGTGCCGGGAGTAGAGGTGCAGGTCGTGCTCCTTGGTGAACCCGATCGCGCCGTGCACCTGGTGGCCCAGGGCGCACACGCGCTCGTAGGCTTCGCCGACCCATGCCTTGGCCATCGAGACCTCCTCGGTGGCGTCCCGGCCGGCCGAAAGGCGCCAGATCGCCTCGTAGGCGATGAACCGGGAGCCCAGCACGTCGATCGCCATGTCGGCGCAGTGGTGCTGGACGGCCTGGAACGCGCCGATCGGCCTGCCGAACTGCTCGCGTTCCCTGGCGTAGGCGAGGGTGAGGTCGAGCACGCGCTGGGCCGCGCCGACCATCTCCGCGCACAGCGCGGCGGCGCCGTACGAGGCGACCGCGTCCGCGGCGCCCCGGTCGGATCCCAGGGCGCGGGCGTGCGGGACGTGGACGCCGGAGAAGACCAGGCGGCAGGGCCGGTCGAGGCCGACGGTGCCGGACGGCCCGATCGTGAGGCCGGGTGCGCCCGCGTCCACCAGGAAGGCGCGGGGCTCGCCGTCCAGCTCCGCGGTGACCAGCACGGACTCGGCGGACGCGGCGAAGGGGACGAACAGCGCCTCGCCGTCGAGCGTGAACCCGTCCTCGGCGGACTCGGCCCGCACGCCGGAGGCCACGCCCGAGCCCGGACGGTCCCAGGCCGGGGGCGTGCACGTCATGACGCTTCCCCTGGCGATGGCGCCGAGCCATTCGGCCTTCTGCGCGTCCGTGCCGTACCGGGCGATCGGCAGCGCGCAGCAGGCGACGGTCGCCGGCAGCGGGCTCGGGACGAGGGCGTGGCCGAGCTGCTCGAACAGCAGGCACACCTCAAGGAAGCCGCCGCCGACCCCGCCGTGCTCCTCCGGGACGGCGAGCCCGGTCCAGCCGAGATCGACCATCTCCTTCCAGAGCGCGGCGGAGTACCCGGCCGGGTCGTCCTCCATCGCCCGCGCGCCCGCCGTGGCGGCACGCGACTCCAGCAGCTCCCGGGCGGTGGAGGCGATCAGCTCCTGGTCCTCGGTGAGGGTGAGGTCCATGTCAGGTCCCGCTCGCCTCCGCCTCTGCCGGGATCTTGTCCGAGCGCACCCACACGCCCGGACGCTCCTCCCAGAACAGTTGGACGAGGACTCCGCCGGTGTGCTTGGGGTGGATGAAGGTGTCGCGCCAGGCGGCCCCGTCGGTGCTGCCCTCGTTCTCGCCGAAGGTGGGGGTGCCGTGCTCCGCGCACGCGGCCATGGCCCTGTCCCAGTCGGCGACCTCGAAGGTGACGTGGTGCGCGGCGGCCCCGTTGCGGTCCCAGAACCGCTCGATGAAGGAGTCCTCGCCGCGCGGCATGATGATCTCCCAGCAGATCGCGGACCCGGGGATGTTCATCACCAGGTCGGCCATGTCGGGATGCTCCTCCAGCGGCGTCCGCCACACCGGCACGAACCCGGCGAGGTCCGCGTACCAGCGGGCCAGCTCGTCGCGGTCGGGGAACGCCTGGCAGACATGGTCGAGGCCGACGATGCCCAGCGACGCGCCGCCGCCGGACGTGGGCGCGGCCGGGCGTGCGTCCTCGTCCCCGCACATCCCCAGCGCCCCGGGGCCGCGCATGCGGAACAGGACGCCGGGCCCGCGTTCGGGCGGGGACAGGGACGCCTCCAGCCAGCGGCCGCCCCCACCCGCGATGGGCTTGAGGCCCCGCGTCTCCAGCTCGGCGCGTACGGCGCCGAGGTCGGGCACCTCCGCGCCGATGTGGTGCAGACCGGCGCGCCCGCCGTGCTCGTCCAGCCAGACCTGGAGCGCGGAGCCGTCACCGGTCGGCGCGAGCACCTCCCACGCCTGCCCCCAGCTCCCGGGGATCTCCAGGCGGACGCCGCGCGTCCCCTCCTCCGCGCTGTCCCACGTCCGGACCGGCGTGAAGCCGAACAGCCCCTCCAGCAGCGCCACCTGCCCGTCCAGATCGGGCGTCACCTGCGCGACATGGTCGATCCGATAAAAGTGCACGATCCCTCCCTGGACCCCTCAGCTCGGGTGCGGCTCGATCCAGTCGTAGCCGTAGGTCACCAGCTCCTTCACCAGGCGCAGGTTGTAGCGGTTCATCGCGGCGACGCGCTCGGCCAGCTCACCCACCCGCTTGTCGAACTCCTCGGCCGGGAACACCTCGTTGACCAGGCCGAACTCCTTGGCCTTCGCGGCGTCGATGCGGGCGCCGGTGAACAGGAGCTGCTTGGCGCGCGCCTTGCCGATCCGCTCGGGCAGCCGCTTGACGCCGCCCCACCCGGGCGCGTTGCCGCCGAACTCCGGCTGGTCGGGGTCGCCGTCCTCGGTCATCTTGGGCCGGTACGGAGGCCGCGCGGACAGCGTGATCTCCACGAGCCCCACCTTGGCGTTGTCGGCGGCCACGATGAAGTCGGCCGCCAGCGCCAGCTCCAGGCCGCCGCCGACCGCGTACCCGTGCACGGCGGCGATCACGGGGATGGACAGCCGTTCCATCATCGCGAACGTCTTCTCGCCGAGCCGGCCCTGCTCGACCCGGTCCTTCTTGGTGAGCGACTCCGACCACTTCAGGTCCATGCCGGCGCAGAACGCGCGCTCTCCCGCGCCGCGCAGCACGAGCACGCACACGTCCTCGTCGTCGTCGACCTTGGTGAAGATGTCGCGCAGCTCCGCCATGGTGGTGGGCGTGAGGGCGTTCAGCTTGTCCGGCCGGTTCAGCGTCAGCCAGGCCACCCTCTCCTCGATGTGCAGGTCGACGGTCTCGTAGGAGCCGTAGGCGTTCCCGGGCATGTGAGAAGTCCTCCTCGGGGTGTTCTCAGTCGCGCGGCAGGTCGAGGCCGCGGGTGGCTATCACGTTGCGCTGGATCTCGGACGCGCCGCCGAGGAAGGTCGCGGCGATCGCGTCGCGTCGCATGTGGGTGAACGTGGCGTTGAGGGGTGAGCCGTCGCCACGTGACCACAGCGACCCCGACCGTCCGAACGCCTTCGCGCCCGTGCGGGCGAGCCGCTGGTGCAGTTCGGCGCTGAACAACTGGTTGACCGACGCCTCGAAGCCCGGTTCCTCCCCGGCCTCCTGCTTCGAGACGGTGTAGCGGGCCAGGTTGTAGAGCACCCGGATCTCGGTGAGCCTTCGGGCGATCTCGCGCCGGTACGACCCGTCGGCCCGCGCGAACCGGCGGCCCTCGTCCGACCGCAGGTACCGGACGAGGTCGTACAGCGCCTGCTCGTACTTGATGGTGGCGCCGATGCCCGCCCGCTCGAACCCGAGCGCGGTCATCGCCACGTACCAGCCGCGGTTCTCCTCGCCGACCCGGTTCGCCACCGGCACCCGCACGCCCTCGAAGAAGATCTCGCAGTACGGGGCGGCGCCGCGCAGGTCGGTGATCGGACGGATCGTCACGCCGGGCGCCGACGCCTCGACGAGCAGGAAGGTGATGCCCCGGTGCCTGGGCTCGGCGTCCGGATCGGTGCGGACGAGGACGAACAGCCAGTCCGCGTACTGGCCGAGTGACGTCCACACCTTCTGGCCGTCCACCACGTACGTGTCGCCGTCGCGGACGGCGCGGGTGCGCAGGGAGGCGAGGTCGGAGCCCGCGCCCGGCTCGGAGAAGCCCTGCGCCCACGTCACCTCGCCGCGCGCGATGCCGGGCAGGTGCGCGGCCTTCTGCTCGTCCGTCCCGTGGACGAGCAGGGTCGGTCCGAGCAGGAACGCGCCGATGCCGTTGACCGTCGGGACGCGGGCCCGCATCAGCTCTTCCTGGAGGATGAACTCCTCCATCGCCGACAGCCCGGCGCCGCCGTACTCCCGCGGCCAGTGCGGCGCGATCCAGCCGCGCTCGGCCAGCGCCGCCGCCCACGCGCGAGCGCCCTCGCGGCGTTCGGGGTCGTCGCTGACGCGGTCCTCGGCCCAGTTGTAGCCGCGCACGTCCTCCGGTTCCAGGCTCTGCTCCCCGGCGAGGTCGGGACGGTACGAGGCGGGGAACCGTTCGCGCACGAACGCCCGCACCTCCTCGCGGAAGGCCGCCTGCTCGGGGGTGTCGTCCCAGTTCATGCGGGGTCCTTCTGGGCCGCCTCGCGGTCCCAGGTCGTCGCGGTCAGGCCGTTCTCGCCCTCTTCGCGGAGCTTGTACTTGGCGACCTTGTCGGTGGGGGTGCGGGGCAGGGCGTCGACGAACTCCACGTAGCGGGGCACCATCGAGCGCGGCAGCCGCTCCTCGCAGTAGGCGATCAGCTCGGCCGGGTCCAGGGCGCCGGTGCCGGGCCGCACCACGACGCTCACCTTGATGTCCTCGTCCTCCAGCTCCGAGGGGACGCCGATCGCGGCGCACTCCAGCACCGCCGGATGCAGGTTGATCTCGGATTCCAGGTCGAACGCGGAGATGTTCTCGCCGCGCCGCCGGATCGCGTCCTTCATCCGGTCGAGGAAGTAGTAGTAACCATCGTCATCCCGCCATACCCGATCTCCAGTGTGAAACCACATGTTCCGGAAACAGTGCGCCGTCGCCTCCCACGCGCCGTAGTAGCCGGTGGTGAGCACGAACGGCTGTTTCGGGCGGAGCACCAGCTCACCGGGTTCCCCGGGTCCCAGCTCGCGGTCGTGCTCGTCCACGACCGCCACGTGGAAGCGTTCCTCGTGCGCGGTGCCGCACGAGCCCGTGCGCCACTCGCCGTACGGGCTGCCGGTGGCGATGCCCGCCTCGGTGCTGGTGTAGGTCTCCACCGACCGTACGCCGAACCGCTCGCGCAGCGGCTCGTCCAGGCTGGACTTGCCCATGTAGAAGGTCTCCATGGGATGGTCGCGGTCCCGCGGGGACGGCGGCTGGTTCAGCAGGATCGGGATCATCGAGAACACGCTCATCGTGACCCGCGCGTCGAAGCGGCGCACGTCGTCCCAGAACCGGGACGCGCTGAAACGTTCCACGATCGCGATGGAGCCGCCGCCCAGCAGCGCCGACAGCATCCCGTCCCACAGCGCCGCGGCATGGAACAGCGGCAGCGGGCAGTAGATCGTCTTGCCCCACCGGTCGAGATAGTTCAGCGAGTCGTACGCGCAGGTCAGTGCCAGCGCGTGCGGCACCATCGCGCCCTTGGACGGGCCCGTGGTCCCGGACGTGTACATGATCGCCTGGAGGTCGGAGAACCGGACCCCGGCGTTCACCTCGCCGTCGCCGTTCTCCCGCGCCAGCAGCGTCGACAGATCGACCGCGGGCTTGCCGAGGGCGTTCATCGGCACCCCGGACGCCGCCCCGTCCCGGACGATGACCAGGCCCAGGCCGGGCAGCCGGTCCGCGATGGCGGGGATCCGGTCGGCGTACGGCGCGTCCACGATCAGCCAGCGCGTGTCCGAGGTGGCCAGCACGTGCCGCAGCAGTTCGCTCTTGTAGTCGATGTTGATGGGCACCGCCACCGCGCCGAGCCGGGCCAGCGCGAACACCAGGTGGACGATGTCGGGGCAGTTGGGGAGCATCACGCCGACGTGGTGACCGCGGCCGACGCCGAGCGCCGCCAGTCCCCGCGCCATCCGGTCGGCCGTCGCGTCCACCTCTCCGTAGCTGACGTCGCCGTCCCGGAATCTCAGGAACGGCTCCGTCCGGTGGGCCCGCGCCTGCGAGCGGAGCACGTCCCCGAGGACGAAACCTTCCAGCGTCTCCCTGCGCAAGGATGCGCGCATCCGAACCTCCGCTGCCGGGGGTCGAGGTCGTTGCCGGTCCCCGCTATCCGAACATGAAAGTACAAACAGGGCAACAGTGATGGAAGTGGACTAGTGGGGCGGGGAGGGTGATGGCGCGGTCACTCGCGGCGCTCGCCGGGCGGAGAGATGGGCCTACAGATGGGCAGGCGGATGGGCATGAAGCGGCGGCCGTCCGGAGCGTGGTTCGCCCGGACGGCCGCCGTTGAACGTGCGGTCGGATCAGTCGTCCCTCGATGCCCCTTCCGCGTCCTCCCTGTCGAAGGTGGCCTCGGGCAGTGCCTCGTCCGGGACCTCGTCCGGCCGGGACGGGGTGTGGTCGGCGTCCGGCGCCTGGCCGGAGGTCTTCGGCCTCGGCTCGGGCGTGGGCGGCGGGGTGGGGACCCTCTTCCGCTTGGCGTCCGTCCGCTTGGCGTCCGTCCGATCGGCGAGCCCCGCCTTCCCATGCTCGCCGGTGGGCTTGCCGGGTTCCGCCTTTCCCCGCTTCCCGGCGAGGAGGTCGTACTGGTCGAGGTCGTGGGCGAGCTCGGCGATCGAGGACGGGAACGTCCTCGGCCGCGGCGCGCCGGGCCGCACGGCACCGGCGAACGCCCGCCTGCGATATTCGTCGAACCGCTCGATGCGAATGGTCTTGCCTCTGCTGGGCGCGTGGATGAACCGGTTCCTCGACAGGGCCATCCCGACATGGCCGCGGCCGTTGAAGAACACCAGGTCCCCCGGGCGCAATTTGCTCATGCTCACCTTTCGGGGAACGGCCCGGTATTGCGCGTAGGTGACCCGTGGAAGGTGGACGCCCGCCTTTTGCCAGGACCGCATCACCAGGCCCGAGCAGTCGTAGGCGTTCGGCCCCTCGGCACCCCACCGATAGGGCTTGCCGATCTGCCGGCGCGCGTACGAGGTCGCGATCGCGGCGCGCTTTTTCTGCCGGGCCACCTTGCGCCGGTATTTCTTGTACGCCTTGACCTTGAGCAGGGTCGCGGAGTCGATCTGCGGTCGCGCGGGCCCGCGCACCGGCGGCTTGATCCGCGGCCGTGCGTGCGAGGACGGGGTGGACGGCTCGGCCGGTTCAAGCGGCGCGGCCTGCGCGTGACCCGCCGGAACCGTAACTAAGATCGTCGCCGCGAGCAGACAGGTGGCGGCCTGCGGCGCCATCCGGCGTGTACGTTTATGGCCGGTCTGCGGCTCCCGGCCTGGAGACTTCGACGGGCAGACGCCCGGCCGCCGCGCTGGAATGTCCATGGAACACCCTCCGATGTCCGTGATCGCGTGTATCGGCCCCCTTGTAGGTTGCCGTGAAAACGACTACCCGCCGCACGCGCCGGATTATTCAGGTGCTCGCCGGTCTTTAGCCGATGATGAGGACTCCATGGAAATGTCCTGCGCCCGCGTTGAACGGCACGCCGCTAGTATCGCGATAAGCCCGGTCATCCCGCGCGAAGTGGTCACGGGCCCTTATTGCTCGTGATCTGCTCGTGATCTGTGCACGATCGAGGCCCGGCGCATTTCCCGCGCCGGGCCCCCGATAAGGCGGACATATCCTCGTTTCGCTGTCAGGCGCCCATGCAGATCAGCGCCCGGAAGGTGAACCTGCCGGTGACGCCGTCGACCTGGATGCCGACCTTCCTCTGGAACTGCCGGACGGCCTGCTCGGTCCTGGTCCCGTAGATGCCGTCCACGGCCAGCTTCGGGTGCCCGTTGTGCCGCAGGGCGCGCTGCACGGCGAAGACCTTGCCTCCGGTGGCGCCCGGACGCACCACGCCGACGGTGTAGCGAAGGTTCTCCCAGGTCTCCGTGCCGATCCGGTTCCGCTCGGCCAGGTCCCTGCTCTCCTGGTACCTGGTGATCGCCCTGTGCAGGGCGTCGTTGTAGACGTCCCCCTGGCTGCTGGTGGGGACGCCGAGGATCCTCTTGACCGACCAGACCCTCCAGTGCGTGACGCCTCTCTCGAGCACCGGCCATGGCAGGGCCTCGATCCTGGCCTTCACCCCCCTCGGCGTGTCCGGGCCGTCCGCCGCCGCGACGCCCGTGCCGGCGGCGCCGGACGCGGCGAGGACCAGCGCGAACACCAGTGGCAGGGCGGTGAGCGGCTTGAGGGCGTTGCGAGCCAGCGACATGTGAGATCCCCCATCTCGGTCGGTTCTGAGCTGCGCTCACGGACGAGCGGCGCACCGGAAACAGGCCGAAGCTCGCCCTCCGTAATCAATAGCATACGCAAAGTGACACGTAAGAGCTCGGGAATTCTCGTGGAAGCCGCGGTTATCCGGCGCGGGAGTGGTAGAGGGTTTCGACCGGCGCCTGGGTTTGGGACTGGGCGGAGTGTTGGGCGTGTTGCGCCTGGTAGTAGTACGGCTGCTGGTCGTCGCCGTGCAGATCCGGCGGCGGCATGGTGCTGATGAGGTGCGCCTTGTCCGTCCCGTACAGGTACGCGCTCAGCCCGTTCAGCAGGCGGTGGACGTCCTGCGGCGGGCGCACCACCAGCCGCAGGAACCGGCTGGTGCTGCCCAGCTTGTTGCCGCACTCGCGGACGAACACGCCGTGCTCGCTGATCAGGTAGTCGCGCAGCCGCACCCCGTCCACCTCGTCCGGGAGCCGGACCAGGATGAAGTTGCCCTGGGACGCGAACACCTTCAGGCCGGGCATGGCGGCGAGCTGCCGCGCCATGGACCTGCGGTCCATCGCGAGACGGGCCAGGCTGGTCCGGTACTCGGCGCGGTGCTCCTTCAGCAGGAACACGACGATCTCGGCGAACGAGTTGAGGTTCCACTTCGGCAGGGCACGCCTGATCCGTCCCGCCAGGGCCGGGTTGGCGACGAGGTAGCCGAACCGGATGCCGTGCAGGCCGAAGTTCTTGCCCAGGCTCTTCAGCACGATCACGTTGGGACGGATCGCCGCCTCGGCCGCGACGCTGGTCACCGGCTCGGCGTCCACGAAGTCGATGAACGACTCGTCCACGACCACGAGGTCGAGATCGACCAGCGCGTCCAGCATGCGCAGCACGTCCTGGCGCGGCACGTAGCCGCCGTCCGGGTTGTTCGGGTTGCAGATCACCGCGACCCGCGACCGCCGCTCCCGCAGGAACCGGACGAACGCCTCCAGGTCGAGCGCGAAGTCACGGCTCTCGGGCAGCGGGAACATGTCGACCCGCTTGCCGGTCTCCATCGGCTGGTCCGTCCACCGCCCGAACGTGGGGATCGGCGTGCACAGGCTCTCCCGCACCAGCAGGTGGTCGATCCAGGTGATCAGCTCCGTGGAGCCGTTGCCCATCGCCACCGTCTGCGGGTTGAGCCCCAGCGTCGAGCACAGCTCGGCGGTGATCGTGTCGGCGTCGCTGGGGTAGTACTTGAGGATCGTCTCCAGGTTGTCGCGCAACCGCCCGAACATCTCCGGCGTCGGGAAGTACGGGTTGCAGGGGATGCAGAAGTCGACGAGGTCGGCCCCGTGCCCGCTGTCGGCACGGTTGAGCGCGAAGAACGACGGACTGTGCGCGTTCTGCCGCAACAGATCGATGGAACCGGCCACTCCGTACCTCCAAGGCAAGGGCACCGAGAGGAGATACGGTCCGGAGGCCCTCCGGGTTCGAGCGGCGGGCTCCGGCGATCAGTAGCCCGGGGCCCGAGCAGGCGGGCCTGGGCCGGACATGACTCCGGTTGCCCGGAGGTCTCCCTCCGGCCAGGGGCTAGGGTCGTCGATCGTGATCGAGCCTTCCTCCCTGGACACCACCCGGGCGGCGTACGACGCCGTCGCCACCCTCTACGCCGAGCTGTTCCGTGACTCGGTCGAAGGCCATCCGCTGGATCGCGCCATGGTCGCCGCGTTCGCCGATTCCGTACGCGACGCGGGCGGCGGGCCCGTGGCCGACCTCGGGTGCGGCCCTGGGGGCGTCACGGCGCGCCTGGCGTCCCTCGGCCTGACCGCCTTCGGGGTGGACGCGTCGCCGGCGATGGTCGGGCTGGCCCGCCGGGAGTACCCGGACCTGCGGTTCGACGAGGGTTCGATGCTCGCGCTCGACCTCGCGGACGGGACGCTGGGCGGCGTCCTGGCCTGGTACTCCATCATCCACACGCCTCCGGAGGAGCTGCCGGTGATCTTCGCGGAGTTCGCGCGGGTGCTGGCGCCGGGAGGCCATCTGCTCGCCGGGTTCTTCGCGACCGGCGGCGGCTCGTCCCATCCGGCCGAGCCGTTCGACCACAAGGTCGCCGTCGCCTACCGGCTGTCCATCGACCATGTCGCGGAGCTGGCGGCCGGGGCCGGGCTCACGGAGATCGGCCGGCTGCGCCGCGAGCCCGGTGAGAACGAGAGGTTCCAGCACGGCCGTCTCCTCGCCCGCAAGCCGGTACGGTCGTAGCGCCTGGCCAGCGTAGTGCCTGGCCAGCGTATTGAACCGGTCGGTTCAGAACGGTTACGGTGGCGCGCATGGGGCGGCCCAGGGGTTTCGACGAGGGACGGGCTCTCGACGCGGCGATGCTCACGTTCTGGGAGAAGGGGTACGAGGCCACCTCCACGGAGGATCTGTGCGCCGCCACCGGGCTGGGGCGCAGCAGCATCTACAACACGTTCAAGAGCAAGCACGCACTGTTCGAGCGCTCGCTCGGCCGGTATCTCGACGCCCAGACCGGTGCGCACGTGGCCGTCCTGCGCGATGCCGGACGGACGGGCGCGGAGCGGGTGCGCGCGGTGCTCCGGATGATCGTCGAGGAGGACGCGGACCGCCGGACGGCCGGTGGCCGCAGTCCGGGCTGCCTGGCCGTGAACAGCATCGTCGAGCTGGCCGGACGTGACCCGGCGGTCGCGGTGATGCTGGAGCGGGACACCGCGCGCCGCCTCGACGCCTTGCGGAGCGCGGTGGAGGCGGGGCAGCGGGACGGGAGCATCACCTCCAAGCGGGACGCCGGGGAGCTGAGCCGCTTCGTCAACGCGGCGGTCGCGGGCATGCGGGTCTCCGGGCAGGGCGGGGCCGGCCCGGCCGTGCTGGAGTCCATCGCCGAGATCACGATGGACGCGCTGACCCCCTGACCGGCCCGGCGGCCGGAAGCGGGCCGTCTCCTTGCTCAATGTTTGCCCTGGCAGGGCGGCCTGTGCCCGCTCCCCGTTCCATGATGGACGGCGCGAGGGAGTGTGCCGTGGCATCAAAGATCATCTTGCATATCGGGCTGCAGAAGTCGGGCACGACCTTCCTGCAGCACATGCTGTACGACAACCGGGACGTGCTGGCCGAGGCGGGGTTCTGCTACCCCGTGTCCCCGAACTGGGGCAAGGGCAAGCGCACCGTGCCCAACCACGAGTGGTCGAGCTACGGCCTGCTCGGAACGGAGTTCCCCTGGGTGTCGAAGCGGCGCGCGGCGAACCAGGCGGCCGCCTGGCAGGCCCTGGTGGACCAGGTGGCGACCTGGCCGGGCACGGTGCTGCTGTCGGCGGAGGCGCTGTCGGTGATCCGGGCGCCCGCGATCGGCCGGCTCCTGGACGCGCTCGGCTGCGATGACGTCGACGTGCTGGTCACGGCGCGGAGCCTCGGGCGTTCCCTGCCGTCGTTGTGGCAGCAGCACGTGCGGAACGGCAAGTACTCCGGCTTCGAGAGCTACCTGGAGAGCCTCGCCGAATGGCGCGAGCGGGGACCGGACCACATCGAGAGCGACCCCGACTCCCATCTGTGGCGCGCGTTCGTCCTGAGCGGGCTGGTGCGGCGCTGGTCCGAGGCCGGGGTGAACCGGGTGCGCGCGGTGACCACCCCGGGCAGGCCGCCGGAGGTGCTGTGGCATCGCTTCGTGGAGGCGCTCGGGCTGCCGCGGCTCGCGCAGGTGGAGCCCACGCAGGAGTGGCATCGCGCGCACAGCGGCCTGACCGCGCCGGAGACGCTGGTGCTGGCGTCGCTGAACCGTCTTCTGGACGAGAACCGCTGGAAGCGGCAGGACGCCGACAGGCTGCGGGACGCGGTGACCGAGCGGTTCCAGACCCGCGAGGAGCGCGGCGGCAAGATCGTGATCCCGCCCGAGTGGCGTCCCACGGTCGCGGAATGGAACCAGGAGGACCTGTCCGCCCTGAGCGGGATGGGCGCGGAGATCCTCGGCGACATCGCCGATCTGCGCTACGACCCGGACGGCGAGAGCGGATCCGCTCCGACCGCCGAGGAGATGGGCCGGGCCGGGGCCGAGGCGCTCTTCGCCGCCGTCGGCCTCCAGCCGAACGAGCCCCCGCCGAAGCGCAAGGCCCGCGCCGTCCGGCGGATCCTGCCCTGAGGCCCCGCCTCGGCGTCTAGGGCACGGCCGCCCTTCGCTGGTCGAGGACCTCGTCGGCGTACTCGTCGGGGCAGGCCGGGAGGGTCACCCTGACCTCCAGGCCGCCCTCCTTGCGGGGACGGGCCGTGACCTCGCCGCCGTGGGCGCGGGCGACCGAGCGGACGATCGACAGTCCGAGCCCCGCGCCCTTCGCGGTGACGACCCGGTCGGGGCCGAGGCGGCGGAACGGCTCGAACAGCATCGGCACCTCGTACGGCGCCACCGGCGGGCCGGAATTGGTGACCACCAGCTCGACCAGGTCGCCGCGCTCCCGGGTCCGGCTGGCCACCCGCACCCAGCCGCCCTCCCCGGTGTTGTGCCGGATGCCGTTCTCCACCAGGTTCTGCACGAGCCGTTCGAGGAGCATCGCGTCGCCCGAGGTGACCGCCTCGCCCGCCTCCTCGTGCACGGTGATCCCCGCGCGGGACGCCTCCAGGGACGTGTGCGCCGCGACATGCCCCACCACGTCGGCGAGGTCGACCGGCGCCGGGTCGGTGATCTCCCGTTCCGAGCCGGCCAGCAGCAGCAGGCCCGTGATCAGCCGCTCGTGCCGGACGTTGATCTCCAGCAGGTTCTCGCCCAGCCGCTTGACGTCCGGGGACGCCGAGGGACGGTGCATGGCCATCTCGACCAGCGCGCGGCTCACCGTCAGCGGGGTGCGCAGCTCGTGCGAGGCGTTGGCGACGAAGCGGCGCTGGCCGTCGAAGGACCGGTCGAGCCGTTCCAGCATCGTGTCGAAGGTGTCGGCCAGCTCCTTGACCTCGTCGTCCGGGCCGCGCAGCGCGATCCGCTCGTGCAGGCCCTTGTCGGCGGCGGGCGCGTCGGCGATCCGCCGCGCGGTCTCGGTGACCCGGTGCAGCGGCGCCAGCATCTGCCCGGCGATCAGCCAGCCGAGCCCGGTCGCCACGCCGCCGACCACCAGCAGCGCGATCGCGCCCTGCGTGATCAGCGAGGTGGTCGCGGCGTCGCGCAGCTCCTCCCGCTGCTCACGCATCCACTCCTCGGCCTTGGGGCCGGTGAGCACGTCGCCGTCCTTGGTCATCGCGAACAGCTCGTTCTTCGACGGCAGCGGCGGAGGCGTGGCCTGTCCCGGGGAGGGGGAGCCGGTCGGCGGCCCCGCGATGCGGGCGATGACCTTGTTGGTGGTGGTCGTCCGCATCTGCTGGTTGAACAGGAGATAGGTGAGCCCGAGCAGGACCACTCCGGCCAGCATGAACAGCACGGCGTAGGTCAGGGTCAGCCGGGCGCGCAGGGGCATCCGGTGCGGCAGCAGGGCGGGCGGCCTGAAGGATCGCCTCATGGAACGCCGTGTCTTGGAACGCCGTGTCATGGGATGCGGTACCCCACTCCCGTGACGGTCTCGACGATCGGAGGGTCGCCGAGCTTGCGGCGCAGCTTGAGGATGGTGAGCCGGACGGCCCCCGTGAACGGGTCGGCGTGCTCGTCCCACGCCTTCTCCAGCAACTGCTCGGCCGAGACCACGGCGCCTTCGGCCAGCAGCAGCTCGCGCAGGACGGCGAACTGCTGCTTGGGCAGCGGGACGTACCGGCCGTCCCGGAACACCTCGCGGCGCGCCGGGTCCAGGGTGATGCCGGCGCGGCGCAGCACCGGCGGCGCGGCCGGGCGGGAGCGGCGGCCCAGCGCCAGGACGCGGGCGGCCAGCTCGGGGAACGCGAACGGCTTGGTGAGGTAGTCGTCGGCGCCCAGCGCGAGGCCGTCCACCCGGTCGGTGATCTCCGCGGCGGCGGTCAGCATCAGCACCCGGGTGGTCGGCGCGTCCGCGGCGATCTCGCGGCACACCTCGTCGCCGGGGACCACCGGCAGGTTGCGGTCCAGGACGACCACGTCGTAGTCGTTGACGGCGACCCGTTCCCTGGCGGTGGCGCCGTCGTGGGCGATGTCCACGGCGTGCGCCTCGTCCCGCAGCCACTCGGCGATCGCGTCGGCGAGCATCGGCTCGTCCTCCACCACAAGCACTCGCATGCGTCCGGTTCCTTTCCCCATGTGCGCCGGTGTCGAGGATCGCCGTTCGGATGTTTCCTCCCCGTAAGAAACGGCCGCCCGGTCAAGGAAACGCGGGGGAAACGGGCCGCCGGGTTGCATCCCTTCCCGTCGGAACACCCGTACGAGGGGAAGACCACGATGACATCGAAGGCACGGGGTGCGCTGGCGGCGCTGCCGCTGGTGCTGGCCCTCTCGCTGGCCGGCTGCGGCGGCGATGAGGACGACGGCGGGATCGCGTCGGCCGGAGGCGGGAAGGCCGGCTCGAAGGCCAACGCCGCCGCGGGCCTGAGCCCCCAGGAGAGGGGCCTGAAGTTCGCCGAGTGCATGCGTGAGAACGGCGTCCCGATGGAGGACCCGGTCGACGGCAAGATCCAGGTGAAGGTCAAGCCGGGCCAGGGCGTCTCCAAGGAGACGATGGACAAGGCGATGCAGGCGTGCCGCGAGTACAGCCCGCAGGGCGACCAGGATCCGAAGCGGGCCCAGGCGATGAGTGAACGCGCCCAGCGGCACGCCGAATGCATGCGGAAGAACGGCGTGGAGAAGTTCCCCGACCCCGACCCCAACCAGCCCGGGTTGATCAGGATTCGGGGCGAGGTCGCCGAGGACCCGGACCTGGAGACCGCGCAGAAGACCTGCCAGGACATCCTCGGCGGAGGGCCGGGCGGTCCCGGCGGCGCTCCCGGAGGAGACGGCAAGTGACCAGCGAGGCCGTCGTGGAGAACGCGGAGCGGTCCGAACCGGGTCCGCCGCCCGAGGAGCCGCGCGGGCGGCGCAGGCGGCGTTCCCGCCGCGGGGGAGTGCTCGCCGCCGCCGCGGTGGTCGCGGCGGGCGGCGTCGCCGTGGTCGCGACGCTGGGCCTGGGCGGTGGCGGCCCGGACGGCGGCGCGGCGGCGACCGGGCTGCCGCCGAACACCGCTCAGGTGACCAAGCAGACGCTCAAGGACACCGAGGAGGCCGACGGCGAGCTGGGCTACGGCCCCGCGACCACCGCCTCCAGCAGGCTGCGGGGCACCCTCACCGCCCTGCCCGAAAGCGGGTCCACCATCTCGCGCGGTAAGCCGCTGTACTACGTGGACGACGACCCGGTGGTGCTGATGTACGGGTCCAAGCCCGCGTACCGCCCGATGCGGGTGGGCACCGAGGGCGCGGACGTGAAGCAGTTGGAGAAGAACCTCAGCGCGCTCGGCTACGACGGGTTCACCGTGGACGACGAGTACACCTCCGGCACCGCCGCGGCCGTAAGGGAGTGGCAGGACGACCGCGGGCTTCCGCAGACCGGGTCGGTCGAGCTCGGCCGCGTGGTGTTCGCGCCCGGCGCGATCCGGGTGGACGGCGTCGACGCCGCCGAGGGCGATCCCGTGCAGCCCGGCTCGAAGGTGCTCACCTACACCGGCACCGCCAAGGCGGTCACGGTGGAGCTGGAGACCTCCGACCGGAGGCTCGCGAAGAAGGGCGCCCAGGTCGAGGTCACGCTGCCCGGCGAGCGGACCGTCACCGCCCGGATCGACGAGGTGTCCACGGTGATCGAGCAGGGCGACGCCCCGGACGCCGAGCCCACCACCAAGATCGAGGTGGTGATCTGGCTGACCGGCGAGGAGGCCCGGAAGGCGGCCAAGGACCTGGAGCTGGCCTCGGTGGACGTCGCGTTCACCGCCGAGACGCGCGAGAACGTGCTGACCGTCCCGGTCACCGCGCTGCTCGCGCTGCGCGAGGGCGGCTTCGGCGTCGAGGTCGTCTCCGGCGGCCGGTCGTCCTACGTCCCGGTGGAGACCGGGCTGTTCGCCGGCGGACGGGTGGAGATCTCCGGCGCCGGCATCACCGAAGGCACCGTCGTGGGGGTGCCGAAGTGATCGCCCTGCGGGACGTGACGAAGGTGTACCAGGGCGGTGTCACGGCCCTGGACGGGGTGTCGCTGGACATCGAGACCGGGGAACTGGTCGCGATCGTGGGCCCGTCCGGCTCGGGCAAGTCCACGATGCTCAACGTGCTGGGCACCCTCGACCGTCCCACGTCCGGCACGGTGCGGATCGCCGGGCACGACGTGGGGACGCTCCCGGACGGGAGGCTGTCGGCGCTGCGGGCGCACCTGATCGGGTTCGTCTTCCAGCAGTTCCACCTCGCCGCGGGGACCCCGGCGCTGGACAACGTGGCCGACGGCCTGCTCTACACCGGGATGCGGGCCGCCGAGCGGCGCCGCCGCGCCGTGGCCGCGCTGGAACGGGTGGGCCTCGGGCACCGGCTGGACCACGAGCCGCACGAGCTGTCCGGCGGGGAGAAGCAGCGCGTCGCGATCGCGCGGGCGGTGGCGGGCGACCCGCGGCTGCTGCTCGCCGACGAGCCCACCGGCGCGCTGGACTCGGTGTCGGGCGCGGGCGTGATGGCGCTGCTGCGCGACCTCAACGCGGCCGGCACCACCGTCGTCGTCATCACCCACGACCGGGAGATCGCCGCGTCGCTGCCCCGGCAGGTCCGGATGCGGGACGGCCTGATCGTGGACGACACCGGCGCCCTCGTCCCGGTGGGAGCGGACCATGACGGTCACTGAGGGACCGGTGGTGCCGCGGCCGGCGCGGATGTGGCCGCGGGACGTGCTCAAGGTGGGCGCGGTGGGGCTGCGGACCCGTCCGACGCGGGCGTTCCTGTCCGCGCTCGGCATCGCGATCGGGATCGCCGCGATGGTGGCGGTCGTCGGCATCTCCTCGTCGTCGCGCGCCGACCTGGACAGGACGCTGGCGTCCCTCGGCACCAACCTGCTGACGGTGAAGCCCGGCAACACCATGACGGGGGAGGAGGCGCAGCTGCCCGACCAGGCCGAGGCGATGGTGGCGAGGATCGGGCCCGTCCGGACGGCCTCGGCGATCGGCCTGGTGGACGGCGCCAAGGTGTACCGGAACGACAAGGTGCCCGAGACCGACACCGGAGGGATCTCCGCGTACGCCGCCCGCACCACCCTGCGGGACGCGACGGGGGCGCGGCTGGCAAGCGGATCCTGGCTGAACGAGGCGACCGGCAGGTTCCCCGCGACGGTGCTGGGCAGCAGGGCGGCCGAGCGGCTGGGGATCGGCCGGGCGGGTCCCGACACCCAGGTCTTCATCGGCGGGCGCTGGTTCACCGTGATCGGCATCCTGGAGCCGGCCCCGCTGGCGCCCGAGCTCGACAGCGCGGCGCTGGTGGGCTGGCCGGTGGCGCGGGCGGAGCTGTCCTTCGACGGGCACCCGACCACGATCTACACGCGCTCGGAGGAGGCGAGCGTCGAGGCGGTCAGCGAGGTGCTGGGCGCGACCGCCAACCCGGAGGCGCCCAACGAGGTCGAGGTGTCGCGCCCGTCGGAGGCGCTGGAGGCCCAGCAGGCCGCCGGTGAGGCGTTCACCCAGTTGCTGCTCGGCCTGGGCGCGGTGGCGTTGCTGGTCGGCGGGGTCGGGGTGGCCAACACGATGGTGATCTCGGTGCTGGAACGGCGCGCCGAGATCGGGCTGCGCCGCTCGCTGGGCGCCACCAGGGGGCAGATCCGCACCCAGTTCCTGGCCGAGTCCCTGCTGCTGTCCGCACTCGGCGGCGCGGGCGGCGCGTTCATCGGCACCCTGGTCACCTTCGGGTACGCGCGGTCCCAGGGCTGGCCGACCGTGGTGCCGGCGTGGGCGGTGCTGGGCGGGATCGTGGCCACGCTCGTCATCGGCGCGCTGGCGGGCCTGTACCCGGCGATCCGCGCGTCCCGCCTCGCCCCCACCGAGGCGCTGGCCGCGCAATAGCGGCAGGCCACCGGTCAGGGCCGTCCCGTCCCTCCATGTGCTGGGGGCGGCCCTGACCGGCTCCGCCGTCACAGCAGGCCGGCGGCCACGACCTCCTCCGCGGTGACCCGTGGACGTTGCGCCGCGGCGATGCGGGCGCCCGCGGCGGACGGCTCGAGCGGGCGCCGCTTGTGCCAGTCCGTGGTCGCCTGGTAGGTGGCGGCCAGGCCGAGCAGCCGCTCCTCGCCGTACGGGAGCCCGCCGACCAGGGCCCCGATGGGCACGTCCAGCCCGTCGGCGTTCTGCGAGAACCCGATGGGGAAGCCGATCAGCGGGCAGCCGACCAGGTCGAACGGGGTGACCGAGGTCTGGACCACCAGGTCCACGTCCCGGAACAGCTCGAAGAGGATCTTTCGAGGAGCAGCATGCGGAGCCGCAGCCAGGTGACGTAGTCGTGGCCCGGCACGAACAGCGAGCGCAGCCAGCTGTTCAGGGACACCCCGAAGCCCCGCACGTCCCGGCGCAGGAACTCCATGAACGTCTCGCAGCGCTCGGCGGCGCTGGCGGTGGTGATGGACGAGCCGGTGAGGAAGTCCCATTCATCCGGCAGGCTCACCTCCTTG
This sequence comes from Actinomadura sp. SCN-SB, assembly GCF_043906805.1. Taxonomy (NCBI): domain Bacteria; kingdom Bacillati; phylum Actinomycetota; class Actinomycetes; order Streptosporangiales; family Thermomonosporaceae; genus Actinomadura; species Actinomadura sp. SCN-SB. The sequence continues at coordinate 155,658 of NZ_JBIMPP010000001.1, forward strand.
ATCCGGACTCCGGCGTTCGCCATCTCGTCCAGCATCGCGGCCCGCGCCCTGGCGGTCGCGGACGTCCCGCTGGTGTAGCCGGGCGGCACGCCCAGCCGCAGCGCGAACGGCGGCTTGACGCGCCCTTTGTGCCGCTCGACGCGGGTGGCGCGGACTGAGCCTGATACGGATGAAGCCGTCGATCTCCTCGTCGGTCGGCGGTGTGGGCGCCATAGGTCCCTCCTCGATCCAGTTGTGGATCAAGGTCCGCCGAGCCGGTGAAGATCCTGTTTCCCTCCGGATAAGACTGTGTTCCGTGCGCTTGGTGATCAACCTGTGGCCGAAGGTGATTTTCTTTGGGCTTTTTCGGGCACGGGGCCGGCCCGCCTGCCCGCGACGCTCGGTGGGGCATGCCCTTTGATCACCTGCCAGACTCGAATCATGACCTATCTCGCCGCTGACGATCGCTATGACCGCCTTCCGTACCGCCGCTGCGGGCGCAGCGGCGTGAAGCTGCCGGCCGTGTCGCTGGGGCTGTGGCACAACTTCGGGGACGACCGTCCCATCGAGGTGCAGCGGGCCGTGCTCAGGCGGGCGTTCGATCTGGGCGTCACCCACTTCGACCTGGCCAACAACTACGGGCCCCCGTACGGGAGCGCGGAGCTCAACTTCGGCCGGATCTTCCGCGAGGACTTCAGGCCCTACCGGGACGAGCTGATCATCTCGACCAAGGCCGGGTACGACATGTGGCCGGGGCCGTACGGGGACTGGGGATCGCGCAAGTACCTGCTCGCCAGCCTCGACCAGTCGCTGGCCAGGATGGGCCTGGACTACGTCGACATCTTCTACAGCCACCGGTTCGACCCCGAGACGCCGCTTGAGGAGACGATGGGGGCGCTCGACCAGGCCGTCCGGTCCGGCAAGGCGCTGTACGCGGGCATCTCGTCGTACTCGCCGGAGCGCACCGCCGAGGCCGTGGCGATCCTGCGCGAGATGGGGACGCCGATGCTGATCCACCAGCCCTCGTACTCGATGCTCAACCGGTGGATCGAGGGCGGGCTGCTGGACACGCTGGAACGGCTGGGCGTGGGCTGCATCGCGTTCTCGCCGCTGGCCCAGGGGATGCTGACCGACCGGTACCTGGACGGGATCCCGGAGGGCTCGCGGGCCAGCCAGGGCAAGTCGCTGCCGCCCGACTTCCTGACCCCCGAGACGCTCGCGCATGTGCGCGCCCTCAACGAGATCGCGCGCTCGCGCGGCCAGTCGCTGGCCCAGATGGCGCTGGCGTGGGCGCTTCGCGACGAGCGGGTCACATCGGTGCTGATCGGCGCCAGCGGCGTCGCCCAGTTGGAGAACAGCCTGGCCAGCGTGGACAACCTCGCCTTCACCCAGGAGGAGCTGGACGCCATCGACCGGGACGCGGTCGAGGCGGGCGTCAACCTGTGGGCGGAGTCGAGCGCGCACTAGGCGCCGGGTGGACGCCTGGGCTGGATGTTTCGTCCGTATTTGTCGCGGTAATGGATTTCCATGCTGCTGATGAGGCCCCTGGGCGTCTACCCGCCCCAAGGTGACACGTCGTTACTGTGCGAGGCCGCCGAACGCGCCGCCGTGCTCGCCGGAGCCCGCGTCCTGGACGTGGGCACCGGGACGGGAGCGGTCGCCCTGGCGGCGGCGCGGGGCGGAGCGTCCCAGGTGACCGCGATCGACGTCTCCGCGCGTGCCGTCATGGCCGCCCGCCTCAACGCGACGCTTCGCGGGCTGCGCCTGCGGGTGCTGCGCGGCGACCTGTTCGCGCCGGTCGCGGGGGAGACCTTCGGGGTCATCCTGGCCAACCCCCCGTACGTCGCCGGTGGCGCGCCGCGTGCGGCCCACCGGCTCCGCGGCGCCCGCGCCTGGGACGGGGGACACGGCGGAAGGCTGATCCTCGACCGGATCTGCGCCCAGGCCCCCCGCCACCTGGAGCCGGACGGGACGCTCCTGCTCGTCCACTCGGAGTTCAGCGGGCCGGAGGCCAGCCTGCGCGCGCTGCGCCGGGCCGGGCTGCGGGCGTCGGTGGTCGCGCGGCGGCCCGAGCCGTTCGGACCCGTGATGCTCTCCAAGGCCGCGGCCATGGAGCGGCACGGCCTCATCCGCCCCGGTCAGCGCCACGAGGAACTGGTGGTCATCCGTGCCGACCGCATCGCCGCCCGCGACCGTGCGGCCGCGTCCTGACCGGCGGAGGGTCCGGCCGGTGCCCGGCGGGCCCCTCCTGGTGGAGGGGCCGGTCGAGATCGTCCTGGAGGACGGCGGCACGGTGACCTCCGACCGTTTCATGGTGGCGCTGTGCCTGTGCCGCCGCAGCGGCAGCTATCCGTTCTGCGACACCAGCCACCGGCGGAGCGACGTGCGCGGCGGGTCCGCCCGCCAGCAGCCCAGCACGTGATCCTCGAACCGGTCCTCCAGCAGCGCGGTGGCCTGGACGCCCAGCACCACGTCCGCGGCCAGCCCCGGCTCCGACTCCAGCAGGCCGCCGACCACGTCATGGCGTAGCACCTGCTCATGGACGGCGTCGGCCTCGACATGCTCGGTGTAGAACCTGACGCCGCGTTCACCGACCCCGAGATGGCGCAGCGCCCGCGCGAACCGCCGGGCGCTCGGGGCGGTGGTGATCTCGGCGGCGGCGAAATGCCCGACCAGCGCGCCGCGTAGGGCCCGGTGCAGCCCGAACATCGACATCATGTTGGTGATGGCGAGCATGGGGGCGGGCGCGTCGTCCACGTAGGCCCCGTAGGACGGATCCAGCCCGACCTCCTCCATCAGGTCGGCGAACAGGCGGGAATGCATCCGTTCGGCCCGTCCACCGCCGAACTCGTCGAACTCCACCGCGACCAAGGCCGCCTTGGCGCGTCCCCGCAGGCGCGGCACCACCCAGGCGTGCGGGTCGGCCTCCTTCAGGTGGTAGATCGACCGGTGCGCCACGTACTCGCGCAACTGCCACCACTCGCCCGTCCGGCGCAGATGCCTCGGCACGGCGCCCGCGCCGGGCGGCTCCGTCAGCAGCTCCTCCAGGACGTGATCGACGTCGTCGCCCCCAGGGACGTGCTCGCGGAGCGCCTCCAGGAACGCGCGTTCCATGCCGCCGCGCAGCCCGATGAGGCGCGGGTCCCACTCCCAATCGGGGTGGACGTCGGCGAAGCCCTGGTAATGCAGCTCGTAACACAGGTGCAGGGCGAGGTGCAGATCGTCGCCGAAGGGGTCGGACTCGCGAGCCGGCGATTCGACGGCCCACCCGTACGACGGATCCCGGGCCAGCATCGTGATGACGGCGTCCGACATCGGCCCGCGTGGCTCCGGCAGCCGCGGGGCGGCGTCGAGGGGCGGGGCCGTGGTCGTGCTGTGGGTCATGCCTTCTCTCTTTCCGCCGGCGTGTTGCGGGAGGTCCGCCGGGCGAGCATGGCGATCACGGCCGGTGGTCCGCCGAGCGCCGCCTCCCGGCGCTGACGCGCCGCGCCCGATCCGGTACGCGCCACCCCGGCCAGCAGCGCCGAGGTCTCCGCCAGGTCCCCGGCCTCCTCCAGCGCCGGGGCGACATGGCGCATCAGATCGTCCAGCAGCCGCCGCGCGTGGACCTGCCGCTCCTCGAACGGATCGACCGCGGGCCCTTCCAAGCCGTACCGCGCCGCGTTCCACACGGCGGCAGCGCACAACGCTCCATCCACGGGCCGGGCCTCGCGTCCCCTGTCCAAGTCGCTCAACGCGGTGCGGACGAGCGCACGGGTCAGCGCCGCCTGCAACACGGCCTCCTCGGCCCCCAACACGGCGTCCGCCGCGCGCACCTCCACCGTCCTCAGGCGCGGAGAGGGGCGCGCCAGCCAGAACGACTGCGTGTGATCGGCCAGGACACCGCAGTCGACGAGCCGCGCCACCTCCCGATCATGATGCGCGGCGTCCGTCAGCGCGGGCGGCACCCCCGAGCCGGGGAACCGCGACTGCTCGATCATCCGCCAGCTCGCGTAGCCGCTGTCGCGTCCCTGCGCGTACGGGGAGTTGGCCGACAGCGCCAGCAGCGACGGAAGCCAGGGCCGCAGATGGTTGACGACCGCCACCGCCGTCTCACGATCGTCCACCCCGACGTGCACATGGCAGCCGCAGACCTGGTAGTCGGCCACCATGCCCGAGTAGATCCCCGAGACCGCCCGATAGTGCGGGCCCTCGTCCGACACGGGCACCGCCCCGGGCAGCACCGGCGTCCCCGCCGACAGCAGCAACAGCCCCTCCCCGGCCGCCGCCTCCGCGAGGGCGTCCCGCGCGTCCCGGATATGCCGGCGTAGCTCGTCCAGCGACCCGCACACGCCGGTCGCGGCCTCCACCTGGGAGGTGAGCAGCTCGCGGTGGTAACACCCACCCTGGTGAGGATGCTCACCCACCCTCGCCAGCAGCTTCCCGGCCGCGGGCACGGTCGTCCCCGAAACCGGGTCGGCGAGCAGGAACTCCTCCTCGACGCCCATCGTGAGACGCTCACCGGTCACAGCGCCTCCTTCGTCCTCCGCTGTGCTGTACCCGCCCTGCGCAGGACATGCGCCCGTATTGGCGCCATCGCCCGCCATGGCGCATGATCCTCTGGGGAAGGGAGACCCGGTGAGCGTTGAATGGACCGTCGAACGCGCCGCGGCCGTGCTGCTCGAAGCCGAGGCCGCCCGCGCCGACCGAGGCCCGATCACCGACGAATGGCCCGCGCTCGACCTGGAGACCGCCTACCGAGTCCAGGACGCACGCCTGCGCCTCAAGCTCGCCGACGGCCGCCGCGTCACCGGGGTCAAGCTGGGGCTGACCTCACGCCCCAAACAACAGCGCATGGGCATCGACTCGCCGCTCACCGCCTGGCTCACCGACGACATGCCCCTGCCCCCAGGCGCACCCCTGATCACCGGCGACCTGATCCACCCCCGCGTGGAACCCGAGATCGTCTTCGTCCTGGGCCGCCGCCTGACCGGCCCCGGCATCACCGCCGCCACCGCCCTCCAGGCCGTGTCCCAGGTGACCGCGGGCCTGGAGGTCATCGACAGCCGCTACACCGACTTCAGATTCACGCTCCCCGACGTGGTGGCCGACAACGCCTCCTCCGCCCGCTACCTCATCGGCGACCTCTGGCGCGACCCCCACACCCTGGACCTGGCCGCCGAACAGTGCCACCTCAAAATCAACGGAAAGACCGTCGACACCGCCACCGGCGCCGCCGTCCAAGGCCACCCCGCCGAAGCCCTCGCCCTGGCCGCCAACACCCTCTCCCGCCGCGGCCTCTCCCTGGAACCCGGCTGGACCATCCTCACCGGCGGCCTGACCGACGCCATCCCCACCACCCCAGGCGACACCATAGAAGCCACCTTCACCAACCTGGGCACCGTAACCCTCCCCTGCCACTAACCCCCACCGGGTCGGCTAGGACGAGGGCCAGCGCTTTTTGCCCACGGCCGCGGGAAGGGCGGAAAGGCCCCGGAGGACAAGGTTGTCGCGATACGTGAGCGGGGTCTCCGCCAGGGACACCTCGTGCTCGAAGAGGCGTCGCAGCGCCACCTGACCTTCGAGCCGGGCCAGAGGAGCGCCGAGGCAGTAGTGGATTCCGTGCCCGAAGACCAGGTGCCGGGCCGCCCCGCTTCTCGCCGCACCGGCGAACCGGGTCAGGTCCAGCCGGTCCGGGTCACGGAAGACGCTCGGGTCGCGGTTGGCGGCGCCGAGGACGAGCGCCACCATCTCGCCCTTCTTGACGGTGGTGCCGCCCACGTCCCGGTCCTCCAGGGCGCCCCGCAGCGCGAGATGCACCGGCGGGTCGTAGCGCAGTAGCTCCTCGACCGCGGCGGCCGACTCCTCGGGATGGTCACGGAACCACGCGAGCTGGTCCGGGTTGCGCAGCAGCGCCAGCGAGCCGTTGCCGATCAGATTGACCGTGGTCTCGTGGCCCGCCACCAGGAGCAGCACGCAGGTGGCCAGCAGTTCCTCCTCCGACAGCGCCTCGCCGCCGTCGCGCACCGCGACCAGCGCGCTGAGCAGGTCGTCGCGTGGCTCGGCACGCCGCCGCGCGGCCAGCTCACGGAAGTACTCGACGAACTCCTCACGAGCCTGGTCCCGCCGCGTCAGATCGCGCAGGGGCAGGAGGAAGTCGGGGTCCAGACCGCGCGCCAGCGCGTTCGACCACCCCTTGAACAGGTCGCGGTCCTCCGGCGGTACGCCCAGCAGCTCGCTGATGAGAATCACCGGCAGGGGGTAGGCCAGCGCGGCGATCAGGTCCACCGGCTCGTTCTCGGGAATCTCGGCGATCAGCTCGGCGACCAGTTCCTCGACCCGCGGCCGCAGCCGTTCCACCAGGCGGGCGGTGAACGCCTTGCTGACCAGCCGCCGCAGCCGGGTGTGGTCGGGCGGATCCATGGTCAGGAAGGTGTGCCGCCGCATCGGAGAATCTCGCCACACGACGCTGTAGGTCGGCTCGTGGCCGAAACCCGGGTCGCGCAGCACCTGCTCGCACAGCTCGTACCTGGTGGTGACCCACAGGCCGACGGGAGTGCGAACGAGCGGGCCGACCGCGTCCAACTCCCGATACCGGGCGTAGGGATCGGCTCGGAAGGCATTTGCGAGCGGGTCGAACCCGAGGATCTCCGCCCGTCGGACCGCCTGCGCCATGGGTCAAGCATGGGGGTATTGGATCCGTACTTCAACAGGATCCGCAGCGTCCGGCCAGACCGATTTCCTCTGATCAGTCGGTCATCGCTCTCCGCCAGGTCAGCGAACCCGGTCGGCGGGGCCGATGGCCGGGCCGTGGTCGAAGGTGTGACGAGGACCTGGCATGCGGCTCGGCTTGGGCGGGGAGTATCGAACCCTCGCCAGGTTCAGCTTCGCGGCGACCTCGTTGCGCAGGTCGGGAAGCATGGCGTACAGGACATCACCAGGGCAGGCGGTCGCGTTGTAGTCACGGTGCCCGACGATGGCGGACGGCGAGAGGCCGTACACGTCGCACAGCCACGCGCACGTTTCGACGAGCTTCGCCCACAGCGCCGCCGTGGGCGCCACGGTCATGTAGATGCCCTCGTTCTCGATCCCGATCGTGTGCGAGTTGTGGTTCGCGACGTGCGCGCCCACCACGTGGTCACCGGCCTGGATCGCGGACAGGCTGCGGTTGCGTCCCTCCATCAGATGCCCGCCGCGGCTGATCGTGAGCTGCTGGCCGGTGTCGGCCCAGCCGTTGGAGTCCATGTGGAAGTTCTGGATCGAGCGCGACAGGGCGTAGGCGGCGGCGACTGAGTAGTCCGTCTGGTTGGCGGAGGCGGTGTGGTGGACGACGATGTGGTCGGGCGCCTGGTTGAGGACGGTGGCGGGGGACTTCGGCGGCCGCGCGTTCCAGTCGGCGCGGGTGTGCACCATCGGCGCCGCCAGCGCGGGCGAGGCGGTCGCGGCCACACCGAGCAGCGCGCCACCGGTCACGGTGACGCCACCGCGAAGCAGGGTACGGCGGTCGAGCGGGCTGTCTCCGAACATGAGCGGGAGCTCCTCGAAGTGGCGATCGGGCGACAGGGACTCTCGCGGCCGAACGGTAGTGGAGATCCTTCGGTGGAGACAGGCGTGAGGGAACGCTTTGTGCGGTCTGGGGCATGAATTCGTCGAGTCTTGTGACATGTGGGCCCACCGCGCGCCGGTGAGCCAGCTCCCCGTGCCTGAAGGCGGGTCCGCCCGGACCGTGGACCAGACCGGTGCCGGGCGGATCCGCTGTTCCTCCAGGTGAGCTTCAGACCGTGCCGACTACAGCCGGTTCAAGCCGGTTCGGCCGGCCTCATGCGATGCCGGCCTCACGCTCGATGAGGGCGAACTTGGGACGCATCGCGGAGGCGAGCGCGTTGACGGCCGACAGCGGGCGGACCATGACGGTGAACTCGTCGATCAGGCCGTTCTCGTCGTGGTGGACCAGGTCGCAGCCGTGGATCTCGCGGTCGCCCACCCGGGCCTTGAAGATCAGCGCGTAGTCGCGTCCGTTCGGGTGACCGAGCTCCTTCTCGTACCGGAAGTCCTCGAAGACCCCGTAGACGCCGCGCAGGATGGCGCTGACCATGTCGCGCCCGGTGTAGGGGCTGAACGCCACCGGGCTGACGAAGACCACGTTCTCGGCGAGCAACGCCTGGACCTCGTCGATCGCCTCCGTCTCCGCCGCTCGGCGCAACGGGTGCATCACTCACCCCTCCAGATCGGCGCTGGGCCAAGCGCGTCGGCGCCGGGTGCTCAGCACTCATGGTTCCAAATAATCAAATTTTTTAATAGGTGTGTACGCTATTACGACCCCTGGTAGGTTGTCCAGGTGTCTTTGAAATTCGCGGTGCTCGCGGCCCTCCTCGAAGGGGAGGCTTCCGGCTATGAGCTGGCAAAACGGTTCGATGCCGGAGTTGCCAACTTCTGGTCGGCGACACCGCAGCAGCTCTATCGCGAGCTCGACAGGCTCGACGGCGAGGGGCTGGTCACCGCGCGCGTCGTCGAGCAGGAGCGGCGCCCCAACAAGCGGATGTTCAGCATGACGGAGGCGGGACGCGCCGCCCTCCGCACCTTCCTCGCCGCGCCGACCCGTCCCGACGCGGTCCGCGGGGAGCTGCTGGTCAAGGTCCAGGCGGTGGACGCGGGCGACGAGAAGGACGTGGACGCCGTCATCGCCGCGATCGAAGAGCGGATGGAGTGGTCGCGGGCCAAGCTGGCCCGCTACGACCGATTGCGGGCGCGCATGCTCGCCGGCCGGGACGAGGACGAGTACGTCCGCACCGTCGAGCGCGTCGGCCCGTACCTCACGCTGATGCGCGGCCGTGGCCACGAGCAGGAGCACCTGCGGTGGAGCGAGAGCGTCCTCACCATCCTCCGCGCCCGGACGCGCGTCGCCGAGACCCACGAGCGCCAGTTGCCCTGACCGCGGTTCGTCCCCCGCGTGCGCGGTTGCCCAGTGCGGCGGGAAGCTTGGCGATCTCGTTGGCATAGGGGCGTGGCCGCGGGGGATCGTCCCGGTGTCGATGACCTTTCACTCAGGGGGACGACCTCAGCACCCCGGGCGCCGGTCTCAGGGGAAGGGTCCCGTACCACCGAGAGGGGAAAGCGGCATGGCGAAGCAGAACAAGGGCACGAGCCGCAAGGCGGCGCCGAAGACGGGCCGCGGCGGCTCCGCCAAGCCGGGGGACAAGCTGCGCATGCAGGGTCACGGCGCCGACCGTCCGGGCACGGCGGGCGAGCGGATCGCGCAGCCGACCGGGGCCGAGGCCCGTGACGCGGCCGGTGTCGCGGACGAGCGGCGGGCCGCCGACCGCGACCGGCTCGACACGCGGACCCGGTCGGACGTGAGGGACACGCGGAGGGAGAACCGCTGATCTGAGGTCGTAGCCGCGCGGGCGGGATCCGACGGGATCCGCCCGCGCAGTCACGTCCGGGTGGCCGCGTCCACGAGGGCGGGCCGACGAGGCGGTGGTCAGCGGAGTTCGGCGATGATCAGGATGAAGATGGCGGTCGGGAAGCCCTCGCGCCACCACGGGTCGTCGCGCAGCCGCTCCGCGCTGGGATGGGGTTCACGCAGGTCCGCGATGACGAATCCGGCGTCTCGGAGCGTTCCAGAGTAGTACTCCAGCGGACGCAGCCAGGATGTGATCTCCGCGGGCGACCGCAGCCCGTCCACGAGGAAGCGCTGGTCGATCCCGCGCGGCCGGAAGTAGCGGTCGGCCGGCACGCTCGTCATCGCGCCGTGCTCGGAGTTCTCGACGTAGAAGCAGGGATGCAGGGTCAGCACGACCAGCCGCCCGCCGCTCTTGAGCACCCGGGCGAACTCGCCGATCGCGTCCTTCGGGTCCCGTAGATGGCTGAACAGGTGGTTGCAGACCACCAGGTCGAACTCGTCGTCCCCGAACGGCAGTTCGTCCACGCTGGCCCGGAGGTACGAGACCGAGCCGCCTTCCACCGGCGGATGGGCGTCGGCCGCGTCGATCAGGCCCTGGGCGAGGTCCACACCGGTGACGTCGGCGCCCCGGGACGCCAGCTCGCGTGAGAGGTAGCCCTCGCCGCAGCCCGCGTCCAGAATCCGCAGCCCCGCGCACGGGCCGACCGCGTCCAGCATGGCCCCGTCGGTCAGCTCGGTGCGATACCGGTCGCGGCGCTCGCGGATGATCTTCACCCAGTACTCCGCATTGGCCTCCCATCGCTCCCGCGTCAGATTCCTCGGCGCGGTGTCGTCCGGCCCTGTGCCGTCGTTCGACTCCGTGTTCTGTGGCGCCGTGCGCGTCGCGTCGTCCACCGGCAACCAACCTCTCCAGCAACCTTTTCCGGCATGCTTCAGGCCATGCCCCTGAGCCTTTTCGCCAGCCGCACGCAGGCGTCCCTGATCCGCCGTTCCCCGCATTCGACGGCACGCCTTTCCAGCGCGGACACCAGATCGTCCAGCCGGCCACCGAACGTGGGATCGCGTTGCAATCCCAGTGGAATGTACGTCGTGACGAGGTAGTAGAGATAGGCGTCATTGTAGGCCGCTATCTCACGCAGTACCTCACGTGCGGTGTTCCGCAGCAGCAGCGAACTCGGAAGGGTGAAGTCCGAGGTGATCCTGCTGTCCCTCGTGTACGTGGGGAACGACCATTCCTCCAGTGCCGTGAAGATCGGGGTCCGCTCCAGTTTCCGATGGTACTTCTCGGCCAGTTCGGTGTCGTCCGAGCCGATCAGCGCGCCCATCACCACTCCGCGCATCATGAACGCGTCCTGCCGTCCGGCTCCCTGCGGGTCCAGGTCGGTGTCCAGCACCCTTGTCACCTTGCTGACCTGGTGCGTCAGGATGTTCAGCGCGAGGATCGAGTGGAACGAGTACGTCTTGCGGCCCAGCCGTGGCGCCAGGTCGACCGACGATTCGACCAGTGCCCGCGGGTTCTCCAGCAGGCCCTCGCCCGGCTCGGTCGAATACAGCACCGACAACGCGGCGTCCGGTTCACGGCCCCAGAATCGCGCCAGATAGGACGACACCTGCTGGCCCGCGTTCCCCCGCATGATGTGAAGTGCCGCCTCAAGGGCGTTCAAGACGTACTGCTGCGCGACCGGAGCCTTTTCCACGGCCGTCAGATCGACCGTCAGGCCCTCGTCGTGAAGATCGGTCACGAGCATGTCCCGGCGGCGCCGCAGGGAATGCGACATGGAATACTCGGCGATCCCCGGAATCGAGGACATCAGGCTTTGCAGGGAACGCCCGCTGATCCGGTCCAGCCATCCGAAATTGTCCCACAGCCGGGAGACGGTGCTCTCGTCCAATCCGGAGAACATCGCGACATCGGACATGTTCAGCCCAAGTTCACCGGCGATTTCTGAGAGAGATCTCGGCTCGCTGTCGGGTGGCATGACTCGCCCTACGGGAGGCCCTGACTGGCACTTCGATCGTATAGGGGCCGACCGCTCCGGCAAGTGCCCAATGGACGATCCGCCGGGGATGCCGGTCAGTGCCGGGCTCCGCGTCGAGCCCCCGGACAGGCTCCGCGCAGGGCTCAGCGCCGTGTGTGACCTGGGCGCGAACGCGAGGGGCACGGGCGCCCGCCGTTGCGGACTGGTCATCTCGGCACCGCCGTCGGGAGGGATTGGTGTGCGTCCGTTATCCGAGCGCCGGGTCGGGACGGTCGCCCGTGATCCCCACCTCGAACCAGAACGTCGCGGAACCGGCGATGTCGCGGTGCCGCCCGTGGTCGATGGCGATCGCCTCGATCAGCCGCAGCCCCCGCCCGTCGATGGGCAGCGGGTCCTCCGAGGGATGCCTGACCCCTGTACGCGGGCCGCCGTCGGTGACCTCCACCCGTACCGTGCGCCCGGAGTGCAGGACCGAGAGCATGACCGTGCCGTTCCGCCGGGGCCGCGCGTGCGTGACCGAGTTGGTGACGCACTCGGAGGTCAGCAGTTCGAGATCGTCCAAGACGTCCGGCTCGGGGCCCAGGCACTCGCCGACCAGCTCCCGGATATAGGAGCGGGCCAGCCGTACCGCGGCCGGGGTGGCGGCGAGGTCGATCTCTCCCAGCACGCCCGCGGAGCGCGTGGACGCGGTCTTGCTCAGGTCGGGAGGCGGACCCAGTTCGAGGGAGGGTTCGGGAGACGGTTCGACGTAGGAGCCCGCGAGGAACGCCGGGGATCCTGGCCAAGTGTCAAGTGCATCCATTGCGGCGGCTGTTCCACGTGTTGGGCTGTAACCGAACATGTGCTCTGTGTCTGGTGATCGGAAGGCGGCGGGCTCGCACGAGCCTTGCCGAGGCTCCGCTCGCACCGCTTCAACTGTGACGCGGCCCCCCGATCCAGTCACCGCCGCTTGCATGCGCGCAAACCCCTTACGGCACGCTGCGGAAAGTCCTCTGCGCGCCTCGTCGCCAGGCGCCTCGGCCCGCCGTGGTCGCTTCCCGCCCTGAGTGCTCCGTGCCCGGGTGTCCTGGCTCTCCTGGTAGGCATGGACGCATGAAGGGGTTCGCGAGGCGGGAGTTCCAGCTGGTCCTGCTCCGGCGGATGGCGGACTACCAGCCGGACCTGGTGGCGGAGGCGGCCAGGTCGCTGGGCGCCTCGCGTACCGAGATGCGTGAGGTGAACGCCCGCTGGCAGCGCATGGTGCGGTCGCGGGGGTTCGCGCATGGACGGGCAAGGCTCGCCGCGGTGCTCGGACCTCCCCTTGAGGCCGAGGAGCAGAGGCTCGCCGGGATCGTGTGCCAACTGGAGCGGTGGCCCCTCTCGCTTTGGCCCGACCTCCGCTACGAGACGCTGACCGCACCCGACGGGACGATCCTCCAGGAATGGCTGGTCCGCGCCGAAGGCGCCCCGGTGCCGTCGCTGAAGGACGTCGACGACCTGGTGCCGTGGTCATGCGTGGTCGGGGATCTCGACCGGTGCTTCGACGGCGTGCAGCACCAGGCGGGCGAGGTGCCGAGCCGCTGGCACGCCACCTTCACCGTCCCGGACGGCCGGCCGGGCGGCGCGGAGGGCGAGGCCGAGGGCCCCGTCTACGTGGCGCACTTCGTTTGGGGCCTGCTCCAGACGGTGACCGCCGCCTAAGGGGGTAGAAGGGTGTATCCGATGCGGTATGGGTTGCGTGAGAGCCCCCTGATGGTCACGCAGAGTTGATGAACACGGCGGTCTCGCTGCGGAGCGTGATCGATCGTGGGCGGACAGAAGGTTCGTAACCAGGGGTTGAGCACTGTCCCAAATACCCCTGATCTCACGTCGATGGGCGGGAGTCGCGATGGGACTCCTCCGCCTGACGGGATCGATCGCGCCACGTCCGTGCGGGCATTTACGCAGGTGAACGGCGTTTACTAAAGTAAACGATCTATAGTAAGCCCAGGTCCGCGGCCACGGTGGGCACCATGGGGAGCACCCCACTGATCACAGTGTGCACCGACTTATGTTCGGACCCATTACCGCGTGACTAACTGTGTTTACAGCGCCGAAAATAAATAGTTTCCGACCGTTCACAGTCGACTGTGTCATCTGATACGGTCACGGCGGTAATCTTCGAGTGGCCGGCGCCGGAGAATCGCGAGTCTCGGGGGATCCCAACCGAAAAGATCGCCCAGCAGAAGGGGAACGCGGTGCACGAAACACAGACCATATCTCGGGACGGTCTGGAGCAGTGGCTCCTCGACCGGATCGCGTTCTATCTCGACAAGCCGGTGGACAGCATCGACCCCAAGGTCGAGCTGGCCCGGTACGGGATGGACTCGGTCTACGCCATCAGCATCATCAGTGACATCGAAGACCATCTGCAGGTAGAGGTGGACGTGGCCAAGGCGAGGAGCCGTGGCACTGTCGACGCGCTCACCGATTACCTGCTCGAACTGGTCGGCTGATGGACGCACTGGCCGTCCTGAACGGCGAGCCCGGCGATGCGGGAGCCGAGCTGGTCGTGTTGGGCGACAGTGTGGCCGAGGGTCGCAACGACCCCGATCAGGCCGGTGGCTGGCGCGGTTGGGCCGGGCGTCTCGCCGAGGCGCTCTACCTGCCCGAAGACCGCGTCGTCAACGCCGGGACCCCGGGCGCCGGATTGGCGCAGGTCGTCGCGGAGGAGCTGCCGGCGGTCCGCCATCTGCGACCGCGGATGGTGATCCTGAGCTGCGGGATGAACGACGCCATCAACGGGTTCGACAGGGTCGAGGCCGCCGGGCATCTGGCCGAGATCCTGGGCTGGGCGAGGTCGGTCGGCGCGGTGGGCATCGTCGCCCCCGTACCCCGCCCCCCGCTGCTGGAACGATCTATCATCTCCAACTTCCGGAAGAACCGGATACTCGAACGTATTCAAATCATCAACGAAGAACTGAGCCGGGCCGCACGTGCATTCGGCATGGAGTTCCTTGAGTCGGAGGCCGTGCCCCTCGTCATGGATCAGTCGTTGTGGGCCATCGACGGGATCCACCTCAACCCCGCGGGTCATGCGTATGTCGCGGAGGTCATCACTCAAGTCTCGCGCAATCTGCTAGGAGAGCACGCGACCGCGTCATAGGAATAATCAAACATTTGAATAACCCGCGATCGGGTTAGTCACAGTATGGGGTAGAGAGATGAGACCACTCTCCTTCACCCGTGCCACCCGAACCACGAACGGCGACGCCACGATCGGCGCCCACGGCTCCGCGCTGTCCAACGGAGCCCGCAACGGCAACGGTCATGGAGGTTCGACAGGCACGGTCAACGTCAACGGCTCGTCCGAAAGGGTCGCCACCGCTTCACCGTCTTCATCGGCATCGTCCTCATCCAAGGCGCCTCAGGGCCGCACGGCCCGCGCCTTCACCGCCGTCCCCCGCGCCGCCATGTCGGTCCTCTTCGCGCCCGTCCTGATGATCCAGGCCCGGCGGACGGTCCGGCGCACGCCGCGCCTCCACCCGGCGGCGGGCGCCCACCAGGGCACCGTTCCCGGGTCCGTTCCCCTCGTACGCCTGTTGGTGATCGGCGAGTCCACGGCGGCCGGCGTCGGAGCGTCCGACCACACCGAGGCGCTGCCCGGCTTCCTCTCCGGTTGCCTCAGGGAGCTTCACCACTGCGGCGTCACCTGGTCCGTCGCCGGCAAGAACGGCGCGACGGCCCGCAGGGTGTTCCGCGAAGTGGTGCCTTCACTGAACGGCTTCAATCCCGACATCGTCGTCATCACCATCGGGATCAACGACCTGATGCACCGTCGTCCGCTGCGCTCGTGGAGCCTGGACCTGACCGCGCTGGTCGCCGCCCTGCGCGGGCGGTACGAGAAGGCCCAGGTGATCCTGGCCGGGATGCCGCCGGTCCACCGGTTCCCCGCGCTGCCTCAGCCGCTGCGCACCGTCATGGGCGGACGCGCCAAGTCGATGGACCGGATCATGCAGGAGGTGGCGCGCGCCTACGGCGCCGTCCACGTCCCCATGGACGCGGACATGGCCGCCGACCCGCGCATGTTCGCCTCCGACGGCTTCCACCCGTCGCCGGTCGGCTATCGCGCCTGGGCCGAGGATCTGGCGCGCGCGGTGCGGTTCCCCACCGGGCCCGACAGGATCCGCGTGAACGGCAACGGCAATGGCAGCCGGAACGGCAACGGCCGGGCTCCCGTACGGGGCGTGGTCGCGAGCGCGGCAGCGGTCGAGGTGAGGGAGCCACCGTCGTGATCGTCCCGGGTACCTTCCGGGCCGCGGTGGAGGCCAAGGACCTGGTCGCGGCCTTCCGTGCCTTAGATCCCGCGGTCGAGTTCCACAGCCCGGTGCTGGTGCGCCCGCTCCGGGGACGGAACGAGGTCACCACGCTCCTGCGGGTCCTCACCGAGACCCTCGAGGACTTCCACTACACCCATGACCTCGCCGGAACCGCGCTGCCCAGGTGGCATGGCACGGCGGGCGGCACTCCGGTCGGCGAACCGTCGGCGGCCGGGGCGCCCGCCCAGGCGCTGGTGTTCAGCGCCACGGTCATGGGGAAACCCGTGCAGGGCTTGGACCTGCTCACCTTCAACCGCGAGGGCCTGGTCGCCGAGTTCACGGTCATGGTCCGCCCGCTGCCCGCGACGATGACGCTCGCCAGGGCGGTCGGCAGGCGGATGGAGGAGCTGGCGGCGTCCGCATGACGATGCAGAAGAGGGAAGCGAAGATGATAAGCCACGTCTCCCCACGCGTAGGGCTGTCTCCGGCGCACCGCATCGCGGCCGATCTGGAGTCCTACCTCGGCGACCCGATGGACGACGCCGCGGGTCCGTTCTCCTACAAGTCCATCGTCGAGGCCGAGGAGCGCGACCTGCTCCCGGCCGGCGCCGTCGAGACCGTCCGCGCGTGGGGTTTCCCCGAGTACCTGGTGCCGCTGCACCTCGGCGGGCGGCTCGCCACCCTGGAAGAGCTGTTCTTCGTCACCCGCGGCATCTCCCGCCGCAGCCTGACGGTCGCGGTAATGTACGGGTCGGGCCTGCTGGCCGTGAACCCGGTTTGGCTCTGGGGTGACAACCGCCAGCAGAAGACCGTGGCGGACGGGGTGCTGAACGGGGACCTCGCCTGCTTCGGCGTCTCCGAGGCCGACCACGGCAGCGATGTGATGGCCAACGAGGCCCGCGCGGAGTCGTCGGAGGAGGACAGCCTCGTCCTCACCGGCACCAAGTGGCCCGTCGGGAACGCGACCCGCGGGCGTTTCGTCACCACCTACGTCAAGACGGGGTCGAAGGACTTCTCCCTAGTGCTGGTCGACAAGAACGACCTCGATCCCAGTACCTGGTCGGTCCTGCCTCCCGTCCGCACCGTGGGCCTGCGCGGCCACGACCTGAGCGGGGTCTCCTTCGACAACGCGCAGGTGTCCCGCGACGCCATCATCGGCCGTCCGGGGACGGGCCTGGTGCAGACGCTGAAGGCCCTGCAGATCACGCGCACGGCCATCGCGGCGCTGTCCATCGGCACGATGGACGCGGTGGTGCGGATCGGAATGGAGTACACCAGGGAGCGCACGCTGTACGGCGGCGACATCTACCAGATCCCGATCATCCGCGAGCACATGGTCAAGGCGCATCTGGACCTGCTGATCGCCGAGTGCATGGCGATCCCGGTCGCGCGGGCCCTGACGGTCGCCCCCGGCCGGCTCAGCCTGTGGTCGTCGATCGTGAAGTACTTCGTCCCCGTCCAGGGCGAGGAGGTCGTGGCCAGCATCGGGGCGGTGCTGGCGGCGCGCGGCTACCTGCGCGAGGGCGTGGCGCACGGGGTGTTCCAGAAGCTGCAGCGCGACCACGCGATCGCGAGCATCTTCGAGGGCACCACGCACGTCAACCTGGCCAACGTCGCCTCGCAGCTTCCGTTCCTGGTCGAGGACCAGCCCGACTCAGGGTCGGCGGAGGAACTGCTGGACGAGCTGTTCTGCTGGACCCGTACCCCACCGGAGTGGAAGCCGGACGGGCGCCTGCTCCAGCTGAGCAACGAGGGCCACGACGAGATCGGCAGGCGCTACGAGACCACCGTCGAGACGCTGCTGAGCGCCGCCCGGGTGTTCGCGGCGCCGGAGGTGGCGGACGACCTCGCCCGGATCGTGACGAAGATCAGCGAGCTGCGCGCGGAGCTGCACGCCGGCGTCCGGGCGAACCCCGAGGACACCACCTCGGCGGCGGCCCTGCGCCGCGCCAAGCGGTACTGCGAGCTGCACGCGATGATCTCGTGCATGCTCACCTGGATCCACAATCACGACCGGTTCGGTGGCGCGTTCGCCGACGGCGCGTGGCTCGTCCTGTGCCTGGAGCATCTGCTGGAGCGGGCGCAGCCCGACACCGGGCTGTCGGAGCGGCACCTGCCGGCGCTGGAGGAGGTCATGTTCCGCTGCTATGACGAGCGCCGCTGGTTCTCGCTGTCGATGCTCGCGGACGGCGAAGGCCCCGGCTCGCTGATCAGCGACCTGGACGGGTGATCGGCATGCGGTCGACACACCGGCTGCCGGAGGGCTTTCTCGCGGTGGTGCGGGAGAACGTCCGCGTGTACGGCGACACGCGTACCTTCACGTTCGTGAGCGAGGAGCGCGGCCCGGGCCGCCGGTACCGGGAGGACGTGCTCGGGTTCGCCGACCTCGACCGGCGCGCCCGGGCGCTGGCCCGGCACCTGGAGTCGCTGGGGCTGCGCGACCGCGCCGTGCTGCTGCTGTTCCCGGAGGGGCTGGAGTTCCTGGTGGCCTTCCTCGGCTGCCTGTACGCCCGTGTCATCGCCGTCCCCTCGCCCTTGCCGGAGCTGGACGCGGGTCGCTCGGACCGGACGCGCCGGATCATCGCCGACGCGGACATCACCTGGATCCTCACCGACCACGCGCACCGCGGCATGCTGGAGTCGTGGTGCGAGGGCGCGGCCCGATGCCTGGCCGTCGACACCGATGTGGACGCCGCTCCCGACGGCTGGACGATGCCGGTGATCGAGCCCGACACCCCCGCGTTCCTGCAGTACACGTCCGGCTCGACCAGCGATCCCAAGGGCGTGGTCGTCACCCACGGCAACCTGCTCTACAACGCCGAGGAGATCAAGCGGCGGATCGCTGGGGACGACGAGACGGTCGGGGTCGGCTGGGTGCCGCACTACCACGACATGGGGCTGATCGGGCAGTTCATGGAGCCCCTCTACCTGGGCTGCAAGTACGTCTTCACCTCGCCGATCACGTTCGTCAAGCGCCCGGTGCTCTGGCTGGAGATGATCAGCCGCCATCGGGGGACGGTCACCCTCGGCCCCGACTTCGGGTACGAGCTGCTGACCCGCCGGGTCACCGACGCGCAACTGGACGGGATCGACCTGAGCTGCCTGCGCATCGCCAAGAACGGGGCCGAGCCGGTGCGGGTCCGGACGCTGGAGGCGATGGTCGAGCGGTTCGCCAAGGTCGGGTTCCGGCCCGAGGTCTGGATGCCGTGCTATGGCATGGCGGAGACGACGCTTCTGGTGGCGGCCGCTCCGCTGGGCACCGGTCCGGTGGTGCGCGATTTCGACGCCGAGGCGTTGAGCCAGAACCGGGGCGTTCCACGTACCGATGCACAGAAGCAGACGCGCCGGCTGGTCGGCTGTGGCCGACCGGTCACCCTGGACGTACGCATCGTCGATCCGCAGACCCGCGACGTGCTCCCTGAGGGGCACGTCGGTGAGATCTGGGTCGCCGGCGGAAGCGTCGCCCGCGGGTACTGGCGCCGGCCGGAGCGATCACGGGAGGTCTTCGAGGCGATGACCGCGTCGGGTGAGGGCCCCTTCCTGCGGACCGGAGACCTGGGTTTCCGATGCGACGGGGAGCTGTACATCACCGGGCGGATCAAGGATCTGATCATCGTCAACGGGCACAACATCTACGCTCACGACCTGGAGGCCGCCGCCAAGGCGGCGCACCCGGCCGCCCGCACCACGGCCGCGTTCGCGGTGCACGGCCCGGCGTCGCATGGTGGGGAGCAGGGTGAGAAGCAGGGGCAGGAGCAGGGCCGGGAGCAGGTGGTCATCGTCCAGGAGATCAGTACGGCGGCGGCCGGCGGCCGGTCTCCCGCCGAGCTCGCCTCGCTCACGCACGCCGCGGTCGCCCGCGAGTTCGGGTTGCCGTCCCTGAGCGTCGTGCTCTCGGGACGCGGGGCGGTCCGCCGCACGACGAGCGGGAAGGTGCAACGGCAGCTCACCAGGCAGGCATTCTTGGAGGGAAGGATCAAGCGACTGGCGGGAGCGGCGGAGCCCGCCGTCGCCGCCGTTTCTCAGGGCGGCTGACCTGCGCGTTTTCACCCGTTCCTTTTGGTTAACTCCGTTCCTGGCCGTTAATGCTGTTCACTTTTCAACTAATTTCGCTCAACCCACTTACTAGTCAGGGATTTGACTAGTAAGGTCTGGACATACCCAGACGCCGGTACCCGGACACCGGCGGGGGAGGGTGACCGATGGCGCTTCGGCATGCCGTGCTCGCGGCTCTGCTCGACGGTGAGTACAGCGGATACCAGCTCGCCAAGATCTTCGACTTGGGGGTGTCCAGCTTCTGGCACGCCGTCCCGCAGCAGCTCTACACCGAGTTGAACAAGCTGGAGGCGGAGGGCCTGATCACCGGTCGGCAGATCATCCAGCACGACCGGCCGAACAAGCGCGTCTACACCGTCACCCGTGCCGGGCTCGCGGAGTTGGAACGTTTCGCGACCGTTCCCGCGAAGCCCGGGATCATCCGCGAGGACCTCCTGGTCCTGGTCCAAGCGGTCGATCATATTTCCGCGTCGGCTGTGATCAAACAGCTGGAGGAACGCGCTCTCACCGTCAAGGCCAAGGTCGCGATGTTCGAGCGCAACCTGGAGAAGCTGCGCGGGAACCTCGATGAGGAGACCTTCCTGCGCAAGGGTGAGCCGATCGGGCCGTACCTCAACTGCCTTCGTGGCCTCGCCTACGAGCAGTCCGCCTATGAATGGCTCACCAGTACCGCACGGCTGTTGCGCGAACGCACGGCCACCGTCGAGGAGCCGGAGTCATGAGCGTATCCGGCCATCCCTTTCTCCCCGTTCTCTCCGTTCTCCCCGTACCGGGCCCCGTGTCGCCTTCCCCCGGCGCGTCACCGGTTAACACCCCGCATGACACGCACGACGTACCGACGCTTCCCGCGCGAACGCCGGTGTCATCGCGGCTCAGCCGAGGAGGTGTCCACCATGTCGGCCGAACAACCCACCGTTCAGCGGCCTGACGGGCCGGCGACCGCCGCGGCGACCATGACGGCCGCCGTGACAGCACTGGTCTCCCAGGCCACCATGAGAACCCGAGTGCCCTTGGACGGGCTCGACCTGCCCGCCGTGCACGCTTCCGTCCCGCGCGCCCGAGCCTTCATGCGCACCCTGGTGAACGCCCGCGGCATCGCGCATGTCAGGGACGACGCCGAGATCCTGGTGTCCGAGCTGGTCACCAACGCACTGCGGCACGCCACGACCGCCGCGTCCACGCTGCGCCTGCGGGTGCTGCGGGTCGGCGAACGGCTCCGCATCGAAGTACACGACCCCAGCCCGCTACCGCCTCGGGTGCGGCGGGTGGACCTGATGGACGAGACCGGCCGCGGCTGGTTCCTCGTGGCCGCCATCGCGGACCGCCTGGGATCGGACGTCACCGCTTCGGGCAAGTCCGTCTGGTGCGAACTGACCGCCTGGCCCGCGCCGTTCCTCGAACCGTCCCCTGACACCCCCTGTTCCGCTACCTCACTGATTCCGTGATCTGACGCGCCGGCCCGCGCGACGGGCCGGGGCGCCGACCCGAACTCCACGTAAAGCCGTGCGTGGGTACCGCCATGCCTGAAACAGGCGATGGCGCGTGCCCTCGCGCACTCGACCGCGCCGATGGGGACAGCCATGGCCGTGGACTTTTACCGAGCAGATGGACGACCTGCCACTTCAGAGGAGGCCCAGCGACTCCTGCTCGACATAGGGGCGCGCCTGCTCGCGCAGGACATCATCCGTGTCGGCGCCGAAGTGGTGGTCGTGTCGACGTGGTTCACCGTGATCCATCAGGGATACGCATCGAATGGAAGGCCGTTGCTATGGCAGACCATCGTTTCCGATACGACGACGCACGCCGACATCGGGCAGTACACCACCCGCGAACAGGCCAAGCGTGGGCATGCCGAGGCGGTGGTGCTGATCTCCAAGCGGCTGCGCCACCTGGCGACCCAGCCGAGGGACGAGACACGCCTGTGACCGGCCCCTTCACCGGGGATCCCGGCAGATATTTCGGCACGTGCAAGCGCACGGACGGTACCGGACCGAGGACGTGATCGCATGGCCCGTCGGAACCACGAGGCCGCCTCCCGCAAGGCCACCGCCAAGCGGAGGACCACCGCCACTTACCAGACCTACACGGCGCACGAGCGGAAACCTCCGCGCCGGCGCTCGATCCGGCTGCGCATCGCGGCGTTGCTGCTGGTCCCGCTGCTGTCCCTGGTCGGGCTGTGGGGCTTCGCGGCGAGCATCACGCTGGGACCCGCGCTGGACAAGTACGACTACTCCGCCGCCTACGAGAGGATCGGCCTGCCCGGCCTGCTCTTCGTCAACCAGCTCCAGCAGGAACGGCAGCTGAGCGTGGTCGCGCTCAGCGCCCGCAAGCTGAGCGGCGGCGAGGGCGGCGCCGAGGAAGCGCAGCGGCTCGCCGCTCAGCGCAAGCGGGTGGACGCCTTGCAGGCCACCTTCCTCAAGGGAGCGGAGGCACCCGAGACCAAGGAGTTCATCGACGCGCAGAGCGAGCAGCGCCTCGCGGTCGCGTTGAAGGGGCTGCAGCAGCTGCCCGCGCTGCGGTCGGCGGTCGATTCCGGCCGTATCGAGACGCTGCGGGTGATCGACGGCTACAGCCTGATGCTGGACAACATCATCCAGACCTTCAGCCGAATGGTCATCGTCAACGACCTGAAGATCTTCGAGCAGGGCCGCGCGCTGATCAGCCTGGGCAACTCCCGCGCGTTCATGCTTCGTGAGGACGCCCTGGTCACCGCCGCGCTGGCGAACAACGGCAGGATGACCCCGGCCGAGCACCTGGCGTTCGTCCAGTCGGTCGCCATGGGGCGGCGCGAGTTCGACGCCGGCATGAACGACCTGGACACCGAGCTGCGGGCGCCGCTGGAGCGGCTCCGCGCGTCCGAGGGCTACAAGAGCTTCCGGGCCATGGAGGTCGCCATCGCCAGGTCGCCGGACGGCCGGCTGCCCGCCGACGCGGCGAGCTGGTCGGCGACCACGCCGCGGCTGTCGCAGGCATGGGAGCAGGCCGTCACTCAGACCAGCCTCGCCGTGAACGACCTGGCCGGGCCGATCGGCGAGCGGATCGTGATGCGCATGGCGGTCGCCGGTGGCTTCGGGCTGCTGGCCGTGATCGCCTCGATCGTGCTGTCCATCATGGCCGCGCGGAGTCTGTCGCGGGAGTTGCGGTGGTTGCAGCGGGCCGCTTTGAACCTGGCCGAGGATCGGCTGCCCGGGGTGGTGGCCCGGTTGCGGCGCGGTGAGGAAGTGGACGTGCAGGCGGAGGCGCCGCCGTTGGTGGTCGGGAAGACGACCGAGGTGTCGCGGGTCGGGGACGCGTTCACTCGGGTGCAGCGGACGGCGATCGAGACGGCCGTCAGTGAGGCGCATCTGCGCAAGGGCATCAGCCGGGTGTTCCTGAACGTGGCGTGGCGCGCGCAGTCGCTGTTGCACCGGCAGCTGGGCATGTTGGACGAGATGGAGCGCGGCACGTCCGATCCGAAGGCGCTGGAGGACCTGTTCCGGCTCGACCATCTGACCACCCGCATGCGCCGGCACGCGGAGGGCCTGGTCATCCTGTCCGGCGCTTCGCCGGGACGGGGATGGAGCCGTCCGGTGCACGTGGACGACGTGCTGCGCGCGGCGGTGTCGGAGGTGGAGGACTACACCCGTGTCGAGGTGGTCGTCGTCTCCGCGAACGCCGCGGTGATCGGTGAGGTGGTGGCGGACGTCATCCACCTGCTGGCCGAGCTGATCGAGAACGCCACGGTGTTCTCGCCGCCGCCCACCGAGGTGCTGGTGCGCGGGGAGATGGGCGCGAACGGGTTCGCGGTGGACATCGTGGACCGCGGGATCGGGCTCGACCAGGCCGAGCTGGACGCGCTCAACCAGCGGCTGGCCAGGCCGCCGGAGTTCGACCTGGCCGACAGCGACCGGCTGGGGCTGTTCGTGGTGTCCCGGCTCGCGCACCGGCACGGCATCAAGGTCGCGTTGCAGCCCTCGCTGTACGGCGGGGTCAGCGCGGTGGTGCTGGTGCCGCGCGAGCTGATCGTGGACGTGGGCACGCCCGAGGACGAGCCCGACGCCGAGCGCGCCACGATCTCCCGTCCCCAGGTCACCGGCCGTCCCGTCGTGCTGAACGGCGGTGGCGGGGGCGACGACGGCGCCGCCGTACCGCCCGGCGGGAACGGCAACGGGTGGGCGCAGCCCACGCAGGCGATCGACGTCGAGGTGTGGCGCAACCCGGCGCCGGCCGAGAACGGCAACGGCAACAACGCCGAGCTGTCGGCGCCCGTCCCGGAGCAGACGGCGCCGCCGATGCAGGACACGTCGTGGGCGCGGCCGGGTCCGCGGCCGGGCGACCGGATCCCTCGGGTGCCGCAGCCGACGACCCCGCCGGAGTCGTTCGGCACGGGGTCGGGCAAGTCGCCGCTGCCGCGCCGTGTGCGGCAGGAGAACCTGGCGCCGCAGCTGAGGGACGTCGGGCCGCCGCCGTACGACGCCACCCCGACCCAGGGCACGCCCGTGTGGGCCGAAGAGGACCGCGCCGCCGAGGCGTCCCGTGATCTGTTCGCCTCCTTGCAGGCCGGCTGGCTGCGCGGCCGTGAAGAGGACGAGGGACCGGGCGGACACGCATACAACGGAGAAGGGAGTCCGTCATGACCCAGCCGGATGTCACCGCGGAACTGGGCTGGCTTCTGGACGATCTGGTCAACCGGGTCCCGCAGGTGCGCAAGGTCGTGGTGCTGTCGCGGGACGGCCTGGTGATGGGCGCGTCCCGGGAGGTCGGCCGTGAGGACGCCGAGTACCTGGCGGCGATGGCCGCGGGGTTCTGGAGCCTGGCGGTCGGCGCCCAGCCGCAACTGGAGTCGGGCGAGATCCGTCAGGCCATGATCGAGATGGAGAAGGGCCTGTTCTTCGTCGTCCCCGCCGGGGCCAACAGCTGCCTGGCGCTGATCAGCGAGATCGGCGCCAACGCGGGCCTGGTGGCCTACGAGATGACGATGCTGGTCAAGCGCGTGCACAGGCAGCTGTCCACGGGCCTGAGAACCGCAGGGCCGGAATCAGGGTGACCGGGCATGGACCCCAGAGCCGCCGGTGGGCCCCACGATCCGCGCAGGGAGCGCTGGATCGACGAGGCCGCGGGGCCCATTGTCCGTCCATACGCGATGACGCGTGGCCGTACGGTGCCGACCGGCGAGCCGCTCGACATCGTGGCCATCATCGTCGCGACCGGTCGTGTGGCCGACCTGGCTCGGTTGTCCCGCGAGCAGCGACGCCTGCTGGCGGTGTGCCGGCGGCCGCACACCATCGCGGACCTGGCGTCGGAGGTGGACCTGCCGCTCGGCGTCGTCCGCGTGCTCGCCGGGGATCTGCTGGACCAGGGGCTGCTCGGCGTGCAGCAGTGGAGCCCGCCCACCGCACAGGTCGACCAGAACCTCCTGAGAAGGGTGCTCGATGAGCTACGCGCGCTCTAAATCCCCCGCCGACCCGTCCGCGGAGGCCGCCGACGGCCCTCGGGTGGCATTGAAGATCCTTGTCGCCGGCGGCTTCGGCGTCGGCAAGACGACCCTCGTCGGGGCGGTCAGCGAGATCCGGCCGCTGCGCACCGAAGAGGCGATGACCAACGCGTCGATCGGCGTGGACGACATCGAGGGCGTGGCCGCCAAGCGGACCACGACCGTGGCGATGGACTTCGGCCGCATCACGTTGCGCGACGGTGTCGCGATCTACCTGTTCGGCACGCCGGGCCAGGAACGCTTCTGGTTCATGTGGAACGAGCTGTCGCGCGGCGCGCTCGGCGCGGTGGTGCTGGCCGACACCCGGAGGCTCCCCGCCAGCTTCGGGTCGATCGACTACTTCGAGCGGCGCGGCACCCCGTTCGTCATCGCGGTGAACTGCTTCGAGGGCGCCGAGCAGTACGAGGCGCCGGAGATCCGCACCGCGCTGGACGTGGACCCGCAGGTGCCGATCATCCTGTGCGACGCGCGGCGTCCGGGCTCGGCGAAGCAGGTGCTGATCGGGCTGATCGAGCACGCGCTGCGTTCGGCGTCCCACACCGGGACGGGCGGCCCGGTGATGGCCTTCTGACCGCCCTCCGGCCTGCTCCTCCGACCTCGCGCCTCCCCGGGTTGCGACCCGTCCGGGGAGGTGCGGCAGACTCGTGGCGTGTTCGCCCCAGGGCGACGGGAAGATCGGGGCGAACACGCCACGACCCAGCGTAGGGTCGGCCGGGGGAGGAGAGAGATGGACGAGAAGGACATCCTGGGGAGCATCCGCGACTTCGTCGAGGAGGAGCGCGCGTTGCGGGAGAAGCACGCGCACGGTGAGCCGTCCGATCCGGACGACCGCCGCCGCCTCCGCGAGCTGGAGGTCGCGCTCGACCAGTGCTGGGACCTGCTGCGCCAGCGGCGTGCCCGCAGAGGCGCCGGGCAGGACCCGGACGAGGCCCAGATCCGTCCGGCCGACCAGGTGGAGAACTACCGCCAGTAATCCGGCGACCGCCGAAGATCGGCCATCGCCGGCAGAGGACTCCCGCGGCACGCCCGGGGCGGCGCGGCTCTGGGCATGCCGGTGGCGGGCCGCGCCAGGTCGCGGCCCGCCACCGGGTTCGCCCCTCCGGGCGGTCAGGCGGGACAGGTGTCCCGGTAGTCGGAGATCGCGGTCGAGCGCGGGGCGGGGCAGAGGAACTGGGAGTAGCGGGTGTCGTCGTCGATGTACCGCTTCATCCAGCTGAGCATGGACTTGGCCATGGTGGTGTTGGGGGTCTGCGGGAAGAAGTGGCTGGCGTTGTTCAGCTCCAGGTACGCCTTCTCCGGCGCGCTGGTCAGGCTGGTGTAGAACGGGATCGAGTGCGTGGCCACCGGCGCGATGGAGTCGGACTCACCGCCGATGATCATCGTGGGGACGCGCACCGTGGTCCAGGTCTTGTCCAGGTTCCACGGGGCGATCGGGATGGCCGCCTGGAGCGAGGGACGGCTCGCCGCCGCCTCCAGAGTGCCGCCGCCGCCCATGGAGTGTCCGGCCACGGCCAGGCGCGACGGGTCCAGCCGTGCCCGGACCGCGCTCGGGCTGCGCTGGGTCAGGTAGTCCAGGGCGGCCAGCAACTGCTGTCCTCGGCTGGCGGGCTGGTCGAGCAGCGTGTTGGTCTCGATGCCGATGACCACGAAGCCGAACGAGGCCAGGCGCGGGCCGAGCCAGTCCAGGCTGGACCAGGTGGCGGTGAAGCCGGGTGAGATGGCGATGCCGCCGTAGGTGCCCTCGGCGGTGCTGTTGGGGTAGTAGATGACGCCGCCGCCGAACCCGGTGGCGCTCAGCCTGGACACGGTGGTCTGGGAGGTGCTGAACGGGCCGCGGGAGGCGCTGACGCTGGCCTCCGTGGGGTCGGGTCCCCGTTCGTAGGGGCTCTGGGCGTTGGCGGGGGGCGCTGCGACCAGCCCTGCGATCAGGGCCGCGGCCGCGCCGAGCAGCGCGATGGACTGCCTGCGGAGCATGGTTCTCCTTCCACTGACGGTCAAGCGGCGACGGGTCGCGCGCCTGCCGTGTGTGCCGCCGGGCCGGGTGGGGGCTCGATCCCGTTCCGCTGCGGAGCCACCCGGTTCACCGGATCGCCGTCAGTGTGTTGCGGTGGCGTTACGCCGCCATCGGTGAAACCGCCGTCCTCGCGCCGCAGCGCCCGGCCTTGGGGACGGACGCGGCGGCGCACGCCACCACGCGGTGAGCGCTCACAACCGCCCGGATTCAGGGACGTGCCGTACGGCGTGCTCGGGACGGCCCGTACGCAGACCGGGCGCGAGGGCCAGCGTGACCGCGATGGACGCGACCGCCATCGCCACGATCCCGGTGGCGGGGGAGGTGTGCTGCGCGACCGTCCCGGCGAGCGCGGCGGCGATCCCTTGGAAGGCGAGCGTGCCTGAGGAGTGCAGCCCGAGTGCCTGGCCTTGCAGGTCGTCCGGGGTGATGGCCATCAGCCGCTCCTGGAGGAGCAGCGACGCCGAGTACCCGATGGACGCGACGAAGACCGCCACCGCGGCGACCACCGGACCGGGGTCGAACGCGAACACCAGGTACGGGACGCCCAGCAGGAGCCGCAGGGAGGGGCCGAGCCGCGGCCGCCACCGCGGCGGGATGAACCGGCCGGCCAGGGTGTCGCCCGCCAGCATCCCGAGCGCGGCGACGGCGAGCAGCAGCCCCGCGTGGTGCGGCGTGTAGGGGACGAACAGCGCCTCGCAGCCGACGACCAGCCCGTTCGGCACCCACAGCGCGAGGTAGAGGTGCCGGCGCGGCGCCGACGACCACAGCCGCGCGTTGACCCGCCAGGTCCGCGCGATGGACGGCCGTCCCGGGTCGCGCGGCGGGCGCGGGGCGAGCCGCCGGTACGCGACGAGCGCGGCGGTGAGGTACAGCAGGGCGCCGGTGAGCAGCGCGCCGCGCGGTGTCAGCGTCGCGACCAGCGCGGCGCCGAGGGCGAACCCGATGACCTGCGTCGTCCCGTTGGCCATGTTGAGCACCGACCGGCCGAGCAGGTAGCCGTCCTTCGGCAGGATCTCGCCGAGCAGCCCGAACCGGACGCCGCCGCCGACCGAGGCGACCAGCCCCAGCCCCACGATGACCGCCACGATCGCCCAGCCGGGCAGCCCCGGGATCGCCAGCGCCGCGGTGCCCGCGCTGGACGCCAGCGCGACCCCGGTCGTCGCGGCGCGCGGCGGCAGCCGGTCGGCCGCCGACAGCAGCGTCGCCGCGCCCGCCATCTGGACCAGGGACGGTCCGAACATGCTGACCGCCGACAGGAACGGCGAGCCGGTGGCCGTGAACACCAGCGTGCCGAGCCCGAGCCCGCTGACGGTGGTCGCGGCGACCTGGGCGGTGGACGTGGCGAACAGCGGGGTGAACTCGGGTGAGCGGAACAGCTCTCGGTAGGTGCGCATGCCGGGGAGTGTCCAGAGCGCACCGGTACGCCCGTTAATGTTTCGCGAGGGGGCGAAACCAATGGGCCTATGGCTGATCAACGCGGACACCCTGGCCCGGGGCCGGTTCGTGATCTCGCCGCTGGCCGAGGCGGTCGCCTGCCTGAAGCTGCTGGAACGCGGCACCCCGTCCACCCCCGCCGACCGCGTCTGGCTGGACGACCACCTCCCCGACTACAGGGCCCGCCTCGCCGCCGACCCGATCACGGCGCTGCTGATCAAGTCGGCGCTGGGGCGGCGCTGGAACGCGGACTTCCTCACCCCCACCCCGGCCGGTGAGGGCGAACGGCCGTTCCACGAGGAACTCGCCGACGTGCGCGCCTGGCCGCCCGACGCGGTCCGCGATCATCTGGTGAGGTCGCTGGAACGGCCGCTGCCCGGTGTCCTGAGCCGGCGCGACGACCTGGCCGGCCGCGCCGCGGAACTCCTGGAGTGGGTGTGGACGCAGACCGTCCTGCCGTCCTGGCCGAGACGCCGCCGGATCTTCGAGGCGGACGCGGTCGCCCGTACCGAACGGCTCGGGCAGGGCGGCTGGGCCGCGGCGCTGGACGAGCTGCGCCCGGGGATGCGCTGGCTGGGCGGCGGCAGGCTCCAGGTCAACATGCATCACTACCCGCCCCGCGAGATCCACAATGCGCAGCTCCTGTTCGTCCCGGTTACGCCGCGCACCGGATGGGTGTCCTGGGAGGAGCCGTACCGGTACGCCATCGTCTATCCGTGCGCGGGCCCGCTCGCGGAGGCCGGTCGCACTCCCGTCCCTGACGCGCTGGGACGGCTGCTCGGCTCGTCCCGCGCCCGCGTGCTGCTGCTTCTCGACACGCCCAAGAGCACGACGCAACTGGTGGCGCTGACCGGGCAGGGCTTGGGCTCGGTGGGGCGCCACCTCAAGATTCTGCTGGACGCGGGGGTGGTCGCACGCCGCCGCTCGGGTCGCTCCGTCCTCTATTTCCGGACGGCGACGGGGGACATGCTGGTCCAGGCCCCGCGTTGAGCGGGCCGGACTCGGTGACCAGCACGCCCTTGGAGCCGGACGTGCCGACCCCGAGGAGCGGGCTCATCCTCCCTCACCGTCCGCCGGTTCGGCGAGGCGCAGGGCGCGTTCCAGCATGGCCCGCAGATGGTCGTCGGCGGGCACGCCGGTCGTGGCGTCCCACTTCTCGGCGAGGTCGGCGGCCTCACCGAAGAACCGGCGGATCAGGTCGAACAGCTCGCTGTAGAAGCCCACGATGAGCGCGATGAGGTGGAGGCGCTCGGGGAACGGCCCGCCCGTGGCGAGGTAGGTCTCGATCTGGGGACGCGCGCGGGCCAGCTCGCCCTCGGCCCAGGCGGCGGTCGAGCGCAGGGACCGTACGAGCTGCTCGGGGGTGCCCTGATCGGCGAAGATCACCCGCAGCATCGCCTCGATCTCGAACAGGGGGGTGGCCGGTTCGGTGTCCAGCCACTCCTCCAGGGCGCGGCGGCCTTCGGGGGTGATGTGGTACTGGGCGCGGGTCCGGTCGCCGCGCCGCTGGTGGGTGACCTCGGCGAGCCCGGCCTCGACCAGTTTCTTGGGTTCGGTGTAGAGCAGGCTCTCGGATTTCGGCCAGATGTAGTGCAGGCTGCGCCGCATCTGCTGGGTGAGCTCGTAGGCCGTCCAGGGCTGGAGGGCGAGCAGCCCGAGCAGCGCATAGGAGGTCGTGGTCAGTCGGGGTCGGCTGGATGTGGTCACGCCCTTGACCGTACTCCGGTCTGGAGTACTGTCGAAATGGTCCAGATTGGAGTAAAACACGATGGCCGACATCCAACGGTTCGAGGGGTCGCCGGCGCAGGCGGAGGCGCTGACGGGGGAGCTGCTGCGGGAGTACCTGCTGTGGATCGGGGAACGGCTCGGCGCCGACCACGGAGTGGTGTTCGACGACATCGAGGCGGCCGTGGCGGCGCACCACCGCGAGTTCACCCAGGAACTGCCGCATCTGCTGGGCCCGCGCGGACGCCTGCTCATCGCGCGCGCGGGCACGAAGGTCGTCGGGGTGGGCGCGCTGAAGCCCGTCGACGAGACCGTGGCCGAGATCAAGCGCATGTACGTGCGTCCGCAGGCCCGCGGCCAGGGGCTCGGACGCGCGATCCTGGAGACTCTGCTGACGGACGCGCGCACCATCGGGTACGAGGTGGCGCGCCTGGAGACCGCGACGTTCATGCGCGAGGCGCACGCCCTGTACCGGTCCGTGGGTTTCGAGGACAGGCCGATGTTCGACGGCAACGAGGCCGGACTGTCCGGCCTCGAATCCTTCATGCTGTTCATGGAGCTGCGCCTCACCGACGCCGACTGATGCGATGATCGATCCATGCCGGCCATCGATTCGGTCATCTTCGACAGCGCCGACCCCGAGCGGCTGGCCCGGTTCTGGGCGGAACTGCTCGGAAGGCCGATCGCCTCCAGGAAGGGCCCGTACGTCATCCTCGAACGCGACGGCGGCCCCGGCCTCGTCTTCCAGAAGACCGACGCGCCCAAGAGCGGCAAGAACCGCGTGCACCTCGACCTCGCGTCGCCCGACCCGGCCTCCGACCGGGCGCGCGTCGAGGCGCTGGGCGGGCGCCGCGTCGAGGGCTACGAGGACGGAGGCTTCCTGGTCATGGCCGACCCCGAGGGGAACGAGTTCTGCCTGATCCCTCCGGACCGTTCGCCATCGACGACGCCGGGCGCGCCCACTACCTCGACACCTGAACGCGTCAGGAAAGACCTTTTACGCCGAGGGCCTCGGCTGCCGGATCGACCAGGACTACGGCGGCTACGTCAAGGTCGACCTGGGCGAGGGCACGAGATCATGCGCGCCGCGGTCGCGGCCGGAGGCACCGCCGTCAAGGAGGCCGCCGCCGCCCAGTGGGGCGGCTACTACGGCTACTTCAGCGACCCCGATGGCCACCTCTGGAAGGTCACCACCGCCACCTGAGGCCCGGCGGCGTCCCGGTGTCAGCGTTCGCGGTCGCGTAGCAGGGAGGTCACCCGGGCGGTGCAGACGCGGCGGCCGTGGTCATCGGTGATGGTCACGTCATAGGTCGCCAGCGTGTTCCCGGCGGAGACCTTGGTGGCGACGCCGGTGAGCATCCCCTCGGAGACCGTGCGGTGATGGGACACGTTGAGCTCGATCCCCAGGGCCATCCGTCGCGGGCCGCCGTGCACGGCCGCCGCGCAGGAGCCGATGGATTCCGCCAGGACGCAGGAGGCGCCGCCGTGCAGCGTCCCGTAGACCTGCGTGTTGCCCTCGACCGGCATGCGGGCGACGACGCGTTCGGCGCTCGCCTCGATGATCTCGATGCCCAGCCGGTCGTCCAGGCTGTTGCGTCCCACGCCTGGCGGGTTCCGAAGGCCGCCTGGGCGATGTCGCCAAGGCCCGCACGGCCCGCGTCAGCGCTCCGCGAAGGGGGAGGGGGCTTTCGGCAGGCCGGGCACGCCGATCAGTTCCAGTAGGTGCCTCAGAACCAGGTCGTTCTGCACCATCAGGTCGAAGGCGTCACGGGCGTTGTATTGGCGTACCTGCTCCTCTACATGGGCGGCCAGTGTGCGGGCCTCGTCGCGCCGGTCACCGGTCATCCTCTCGATGATCTTCGCGGCGTCCCCGGGGTTCTCGGCCAGCGCCATCGCGTAGGGGGTGAGCCAGTCGGCCTGCCCGTCGCTGAGGAACTCCCGCCACAGCAGGCGCTGCTCGCCGAGCTGGGCGGCCAGCATCCGCGCCTCCTCGTGCCGGTTGTGCGCCTCCTGCCGTGAGCTCCATGCCTCGCGCTGAGCTTTCCGGACGGGCTTGTCCAGGCGCAGCAGGGTGTAATGCTCGATGGGCCGGGCGGCGCCGTCGTCGACCGTTCCGGAGGCATAGGTCAGGCGGGTGCCGGCGAACAATTCGCCCAGTGTGTCGTGGAAGGTCTTCTCGGCCGCGCCCGCCTCGTAGGGCGGGAAATCGCGGGAGACTCCGCGGAGGCGGGCCGCCGCGCGATCCCTGAGGATCTCCCGATGGTCGCTCGTCCGGGCGATCAGCTTTTCGCCGTACGCGTGGCCGGTGACGCACCAGGTGAAATTGACGACGACGAAGAAGTCGTACCCGTCGCCCTTGGCCGGAACGCGGAACTCGAAACTGTCGGGCCAGTGCACCGCGCGGAACCGGTCGCGGGACCGGTTCAGCAGGCGGACGAGCCGCGTGCCGATGCCCGGATACAACTGGAGACGTTCCACAGGCTCGCTGTGGTATTTGCAGGCCGTACGCAGATTGGTCATCCCGTCGCCTCCTGTTCGGATCGGAACGGTGGAGTCACTTGGTAGAAGCGCAGCCGCGGACGCAGGCCGGGCTCGGCGTGCAAATCCCTGAGCAGCGCACCGATGTCGAGCCCGTTCTTCGCCCAGGTGCGTAGCGCGTTCCACGGCTTTTGGTCGAAGTACCGCGAGGACAGGACCTCCCGCCACAGGTCGGCGGCCTGGGTCGGGTCCTCGTTGTAGTAGGTGAGCAGGGGTGGCCGGTCCGCGGGTCCGAGCCACGCGAGATCGGCCAGGGATCGGGCCGCGAGTTCACTGAGAACGGGATGGTCCAAACGGGCCCAGCCGGTCAGTTTCGCAACGACGATGCCGGGAGAACCGTCCAGGAACAGTTCCACGACCGTGTTCCGGATGGCTCCGTTGAGCCGGCCACGGTGTGTCACAGCGATTTTCTCCAATATGCGCATCGCGTCTTCGGTGGCCACCGTTCCGAACCGCGTGCCGAGCAGCCGGACGGTGGTGGCCGCCCGGCGCAGGTCCTTGGTGGTGGCCCATGGCCGCACGCTCCTGATGACGTCGGGACGCCGCGACGGGCACTTGAACGCGATCGCCTCCAGCGTCCAGGCCGTCGTTACGTGCAGGCTCATGTACCTGCTGCGAGACCATTCGAGGATGCAGTTGTCGTAGATGAACGTGAAGTCGTAGACGGCGAATTGGGCGAGCGTGTGGGCCACCTTGAGACGTGTCTCCGGGCTTCCCGTCCTGGCCAGTTCGGAGAGCCAGTCGAGCAACGCCTTGTGCGCGACGACGTAGTCGAGCCAGACGGCGTCGAGCACGGAGGTGGCGAAACCGTGCCGGAAGGGCAGCGTGCGGTCCATCTCCTCGATGAACTCCGGCCGTTCCTCCCTGGCGTGTTCCAGCCAGTCCCCCAGCATGGCGCCGAAGGGCGGCAGGGCCAGCTTGGAACGCTTGCCCTCGCGTTCCAGCTTGTGGAGCCGCGTGGCCAGGTCATAGGCCGCCCGGCAGACCTCGACGGTGGGCAGCCCGTTCAGCGCGGCACCGGCGATGACGAAGGCGCGGCGCGCCAGGTCCTTGTCGGTGTCCTGCTGGCGCAGCACTTCGCGCGCCTGGCGCCGGAGCGGCTTGACGCGATTCCGGCAGATCTCCTTGATCGGCCGTCCGGCCTGTATCCCTTCGGCGAGGTCACGCGCCAGTTCCATGGCGTCCCGGGGGGTCTCCGGACGCTCGGTGACCTCGTCGGCGATGGAACGGACGTCCACTCCAACCGCTGTCAACCGAGCGGACAGGTGGCGCTCCAGCACGTCCATCGCATCGGGAGGCTCGTGCCGGACCACGATGCCGCCGACCTCGCTGGTGTCGGTGTCAGGGCCCACGAGGATGACCAGCTGGGCGTTGCGCGCGACCAGCGCGTCCCGGCAGGCGAACGCCTCCAGCTCCGTGAGGCGTCCGGTCCCGCTCAGGCGTGAGGAGGCGTCGTACAGGTAGCCGTGACCGTGGTGCAGCTTCTCCTTGTCCAGATGCGCGAGGGACCTCTCCGGACTGATCTCGTGCAGCTCCGGATGCCGGTGTGCCAGGGCCGCCAGTGCCGCGGTCTTACGTCCCGTGCCCGATCGGCCTTGCAGGACGACGACGGGCTCGGACCTCAGCAGCCGGATGAGTCGTTCTTTGCTGGGG
Source organism: Actinomadura sp. SCN-SB (assembly GCF_043906805.1). Classification (NCBI taxonomy): domain Bacteria; kingdom Bacillati; phylum Actinomycetota; class Actinomycetes; order Streptosporangiales; family Thermomonosporaceae; genus Actinomadura; species Actinomadura sp. SCN-SB. Next base: position 190,168 of record NZ_JBIMPP010000001.1, read on the forward strand.
GTGCCGGCGAGCCTCTGCCTGATGTCGGCCCAGTTCCGCGTGATGGAGACGATCGGCCAGGGCTCCTTCTCGCCTCCGGCCATGAAGATGTTCAGGTCGTGGCCGACCTTGTGGCCGCCGACCGCGTCGCCGCCGCCGTAGGCGAGGTTCTGGCGGTCGGCCGTGGAGAGGTAGGTTCTCCGGATCTCGCGGACGTGGTCGTTCATCCGCTGGAAGTCGGCGTTGTCCGCCTCGGGCAGTTCCTTCAGCTCCTCCTCATCGGGCTTGCCGTCGTCGGGCGCGTTCTCCGGCTCTTTCGGCTGGTCCCGCTCATCGGACATCGCGGTGGCCTCCGTGGCCGCGGTCGCCGTAGAGGTTGAGGTCCCCGCCGACCTTGTGGCCGCCGATGGCGTCGCCGCCTCCGTAGGCGACGTTGACGTTCCGCCCGTGGATCCCGGACGGAGGCGGCGGCGCGTCGGCGACCGGCTCCGTTTCCCGGCCGCCGTCCGTTCCCCGGGCGTCGTCCGTTCGGTCCGTTCGGTCGGGCGGGTCGTACGCCGCCAGTTTCTGAAGGCCGGCGACGTCGAAGCCCGGGACGTAGAGATAGGCGGTGTAGTCCTGCTTCTTCGCGACCACGCGCACCGGCCGGAAGAGGTTGGGACGCGGTTCTCCTATCCCCTGGGCGATGTAGTCGTCGTAGATCCGCGAGGAGACGATGACGCCGAGGTCGGCGCCGGGGAAGGCGGCCATCGCCGCCCGTATCGGGTCGGAGTCGCGCAGGCGCGCGGGCTGGACGGCGTGCCGACCGGTCCAGCCGGTCGCCCCGTCCACGCGGATCGGGCCGATGTGCACGGCCATCCGCAGCCTGATGCGCGTCCAGGCGGGCTCGGCGCGCAGGCGGTTGTACGAGCCCAGCCTGGCGTCGAGTTGCCGTACGAAGGCGTCCATCAGCCGGATCACGTCGGTGCCCAACGGGAGTGCCGACTTGATGCCGTCTCCGCTGTACTGTCGCTCCCAGGCGCGCGGGTTCAGACCGGCCGCCATCGCCGCGCCGTCGAAGATCCTCTTGAGGGCGGCCTGCGCGGTGCGCTGCTCGGTGTCGGTGCGCGTGCCGTAGTCCTCCACGTCGCCGTCCACGATGACGCGGTGTTCGGGAGCGGCGTGGTCGGGGACGAGAGTGTCGCTCATGTGGCCTCCGGTTGTTCCGGGTCGTCGTTCTGCGGCCCAGCGTCGGTGGCCACCGGAGACCCGAAGCCGGATTAATCCGGCTTCGGCCGGATTTTTTCGTCCGGAAGATCGGCGTACTCGCCGAGACCGCCGGGATCGGTGATGACGAAGTGGCTCCGTTTCGGCATGGCGATGTACCCCCGGTCCGCCAGCGCCCGCAGCGCCTTCTGCACGGTGTCCTCCTTGGCGCCGACCAGGCCGCCGAGCTCGGCCTGCGTCAGCGGGACGCCGAGATCGACGCCCCTCCCGTACGGACGGCCGTGCCGCCCGGCGAGCGCCAGCAGGACGCGGGCCAGGCACCTGCCGACCTCGTATCCCGCGAAGTCGAGCCGCCGCTGGTTGGACCAGCGCAGCCGTTCGATCGTCATCTGGTTGAGCGTCAGCGCGGCCTGCGGATGGCGCCGCAGGAAGTCGATGAACGCGCCGCCCGCGATCTGGCGGGCCACCGCGCGCCCGCACGTGGTGACGGTCGCCGACCGCGCCGCCCCGGTGAGGACGGCCATCTCGCCGATCAGATCGCCGCTGACCCGTACCGCCAGCAGCGACTCGGTGCCGTTCTCCACCCCGGCGCTGACCTTGACCAGCGCGTCGATCAGCACCCACACCGAGGAGCCGGCCTCCCCCTGCCGCATCAGGACCCGCCGGGGCGGCAGGTGACGCGGGCTTCCCTGAGCGAGCAGCCGTCTCCGCATCGGTGGGGGAAGCCGCCTGAGAAAGGTGCCCTTCGGCCAGTCACGAGGGACTGAGGAATCCGGCTGTGCCCACACGGACGCCTCCCGGACGCGCGATGCCGCTGACTTCACTCATACCCGACGCCGATCGGGCGGGCCACCGTGCGGGACGCGTGGATGGTACGGGCTCCGATTGGGGGGTAGGCGAGGCGGGAGACGCGTGAAAGGGGGGACGCGATGGCTGCCACCACGGTCGGGGACCACGTCCTGGAGCGGTTGCGTGACTGGGGGGTCGAGCAGGTCTTCGGGTATCCCGGGGACGGCATCAACGGGTTGCTCGCCGCCTGGGGCCGCGCGCAGGACCGGCCGCGTTTCGTGCAGGCGCGGCACGAGGAGATGAGCGCCTTCGAGGCCGTCGGGTACGCCAAGTTCACCGGGCGGCTCGGGGTGTGCACGGCGACCTCGGGGCCCGGCGCGATCCACCTGCTGAACGGGCTGTACGACGCCAAGCTCGACCACGTGCCGGTGGTGGCGATCGTCGGGCAGACCGACCGCAGCGCGATGGGCGGGTCGTACCAGCAGGAGGTGGACCTGCTGTCGCTGTTCAAGGACGTGGCCGGCGACTACGTGCAGGTCGTGAACGTTCCCGAGCAACTGCCCAACGTGCTCGACCGGGCGGTCCGGGTGGCGGTGGCCGAGCAGGCGCCGACCGCCCTGATCATTCCGGCGGACGTGCAGGAGCTGACGTACACCCCTCCCCGGCACGAGTTCAAGATGGTGCCGTCCAGCCTGGGCATCGACTGGCCGGAGATCTCACCGGACAGCCGCGCGCTGCGCCACGCCGCCGAGATCCTGAACGCGGGCGAGAAGGTGGCGATCCTGGTCGGGCAGGGCGCCAGGGGAGCGCGCGAGGAGGTCATGCGGGTCGCCGACATGCTGGGCGCGGGCGTGGCCAAGGCGCTGCTGGGCAAGGACGTGCTGCCGGACGACCTGCCGTACGTGACGGGCTCGATCGGGCTGCTGGGCACGCGGCCGAGCTACGAGCTGATGATGGACTGCGACACGCTGCTGACGATCGGCTCGAACTTCCCGTACACCCAGTTCATGCCGGAGCTGGGGCAGGCGCGCGCCGTCCAGGTCGACAGCAACCCGCGGCGGATCGGGATGCGCTACCCCTATGAGGTCAACCTGGTGGGGGACGCCGCGGCGACGTTGCGGGCGCTGATCCCGCTGCTGGAGCGCAAGGAGCCGCAGACCTGGCGGGAGAGGATCGAGGACAAGGTCGCGCGCTGGTGGGAGATCGCGGAGCGGGAGGCCATGGTCGACGCCGACCCGATCAACCCGATGCGGCTGTTCCACGAGCTGTCCGGGCGGCTTCCCGACGACGCGATCGTCACCGTCGACTCGGGGTCGGCCGCGAACTGGTACGCGCGCAACCTCAGGTTGCGGGGGAACATGCGGGGCTCGCTGTCGGGCACGCTGGCCACCATGGGCTGCGGCGTCCCGTACGGGATCGGCGCGAAGATCGGCAACCCGGACCGGCCGGTGATCGTGTTCGCCGGGGACGGCGCCATGCAGATGAACGGGCTGGCCGAGCTGCTGACCATCAAGCATTACTGGGAGGACTGGCTGGATCCGCGGCTGGTCGTCGCCGTCCTGCACAACAACGACCTCAACCAGGTCACCTGGGAGATGCGGGCGATGCAGGGGTCGCCCAAGTTCGAGCAGTCGCAGACGCTGCCGGAGATGGACTACGCCGCGTTCGCCGAGAGCATCGGAATGCTGGCGCTGTCGGTCAACAAGCCGAAGGAGATCGGGTCCGCGTGGGAGCGGGCGCTGTCGGCCGACCGGCCCGCGCTGCTCGACGTACGCTGCGATCCCGACGTCCCGCCGATCCCGCCGCACGCCACCTTCGAGCAGGCGAAGGCCACGGTCCAGTCGCTCGCCGAAGGGGACGAGAACCGCTGGGGCGTGCTCAAGCAGGGCGTCAAGGCGAAGATGCAGGAGTTCCGCAAGTCCTGAGCGTCGGCGGAGCCGGAAGGCCGTCTACCGGCGGGACCCTCGTCCCGTACCCGGATGCTGGGCTCGGGCCCACAGCACCGGCCAGCCACCGCTCTCCACCGCCCAGGACGGGGGGACGCGCAGCCCGTTCTCGGCGATCCTCTCCCAGAACAGCCCGGTGTCGGCGCCCAGCTCGCGAGCCTCGGGGAACGCCCGCTGCCAGGGCCCGTCCGGGTCGTCGAGCGCGGACGGGGGGAAGCCCGGCACGGTGACGGCGCGCGGCGGCATCAGCGGAACCAGCTCGATCGCGGGATCCGCGCAGGTGATGTGGACGGCCAGCGCGCACAGCATCGGCACCGCCGGGCGCCGGGCCACCGAGCGCACCACGGTCGCGTCGCCGTCCAGCACGAGCCGCCCGATCACCGTGCGCACGCGCAGCCCGACCAGGCCCATCGAGTACGCGGGCGCGATCCGCGGCATCCGGGCGAGCCCGCGCAGCGACCCGGGCAGCGGCGAGTCGGTGGTGAGCAGGGACAGCCGCTCGAAGCGGTGGTGCGTCGACGGGCTCAGGCCGTCCAGCGCGGTGCGCATCGGGCGGATCCCGGTCACGTCCCACAAGTCGGCCAGGTCGACGGCGCCGCCCGCGAGCGCGTTGCGGCAGGCGGCGGCCAGCGGCCCGGGACCGAGGCGGCGCAGCGCGGTCAGCGCCTCCTCGGGTTCCGGCCCGTCCTCGGCCCGCGGTCCGCCGCCGGCGAGCGCGGCCAGGACGCGGGCCGCCTCGTCGTTCACCTCGTCCTCCCAGGCGCGGCGCGCCAGCTCGGCCAGCGCGGGCCCGGCCTCCTCCAGCAGCCGCGACCGCCCGGCGCGGCGTGCGGCCCGCGCGGGACGGTCCGACGGCGCGTCCTCCGCGGCGCCTCCGCTCTCGATGCCGCCGGGGGGCCGTTCCGAGTGGGGGATCGTGGCGACCCAGTCGCGAAGGTGCTGCCTCAGGGCGTGATCGGCCATCTCGTTGAACCGCCCGGCCATCTCGGAGACCTGCCAGCCCTGGTCGCCGGGCCGTACCGGGACCAGCTCCACGTTGGCCAGGATGCGCCCGCCCTTGCCCGTCAGCGCGGCGAGCGCGCACCGGCCCTTCATGGCCGCTTCCACGTAGTACTCGCCGGCGATGCAGTTGCCCATGTAGTTCGCCCACTCGGCCAGGGTGCGCGCGTCCCTCGCCAGCGTGAACCGCACGTCGTCCGTGCCCGGGACGATCGTGCCGTCGACGGCCGACAGCGGCTCCGGCACCGGGAAACCGCCGCCCGCCGCCTCCGCGAGCCGGGCGTCGGCGAGCAGGCTCTCCACGAACTCCGTCCAGGCCCGCACGCCCCGATCGGCCCTGGCGCCGAGCGCGGTGAGCTGGGCGGCGCCCGACACGGCCGAGGTGACGGAGTCGTGCCGCCGCGCCAGGGCCTCCACGCCGTCCAGCGACGGCACAGGGTCGTGGACGAGCCGGCTCTGCCCGGCCATCGCCGTGATCCCGGCGGACTCGTGCCCGTACAGCATGGCGAGCGCGTCCACGAGGTCGGCGTACCACAGCAGGTCACCGACCACCTCGACCTTGGCCGCCTCGGGGGCGGCGGGCTCGGCGAGCCGGGTCGCGAGCGGCTCGCGCTCACCGAGGAGGTGCTGTGTCCAGGCGAGGACGTCCGTCCATTCCGTGGGCGGGCGGACCGTGGAGTATCCGATCCGTTCGCGCCAGGCCGTCAGGTGGCCGGCGGCCCAGTCGCGCAGGCACGCCTTGGGGATGTGCACGTGCTCGTTCAGCAGGTCCTCGATGCCCTCGATGACCAGTAGCGCGTAGTCGCGGGCGTGCGCGAGGCGCTGCTGGACGTACGCCGTGCTTCTGCGGCTCAGGACCGGGACGCCGCCCTCGGACGGCAGCTCGTCCAGCTTCCGCCTGATGTCGTCGAGGTAGCAGCCCGGACGGGCGGGCAGGCCGGTCAGCCCGGGTACCTTCTGCCTGGCGCGGGCGAGGTCGATGTCGTAGCATTCGTCGGCGGCCGCGCGGATGATCTCCCTGGACCGCCCCAGCCCCTCCGCGAGCCCGTGATCGACCACCGCGACCGCCGTGTGGAGCAGGACGGTGGCCGCCAAGGCGTCCCTGAGCAGCCGGTACAGCACCGAGAGCCAGTAGGGCGCCTCCGGTACCCAGCGCGCCGCCTCCAGCACCGACGGCTCACGCCCGTAGTGGAACGTGACCTCCCTCAGCAGGAGCTGATCCTCGAACTGCTCCCGGCGCTTGCGCAAGTAAGGCAGGCGGTCCTGGCTGCTCTGGAACTTCAGGAGCCGCTCGCGCCTGATCAGCGTCGCGTGGTGCGCGGCGACGCGGTCCCACAGGTCCAGCAGCAGATCGAGGCGGCGGGGCCCGGTGACCGGTGCCAGCAGGCGCCGCAGGTTCACGGCGAGCACGGACGGCCGGCCGCCGCCGATCAGGGCCGCGTCCCCGACGCCTTCGGGAAGCTCCAGCGCCAGCACGCGCTCCAGATGCTCGGGACCCAGGATGTCGCTGGACGCGGACGCCAGGTGCAGCGCGGCCCAGCGTCCCTCGGTGACCGCGCGGGCCGCCGCGGCGCCGACGCGCTTGGTGACCGCGGGACCGAACAGCGCCACCAGGAACCCGGCACGGTCGCCGAGCCGCCCGGCGCCCTCGACGCCCAGCGCCTTGAGCGCGGCCAGCACCGCGTCGCGCTGGTCGCCGGGCGCCCCGTCGAGCCGCGCCGAGCGGAAGCCCGCGCCCAGGTCGACGCCCGCCCCGGCCGCGACGATCCCGGCGTCCGCGATCAGGAGGCGCAGGGCCGTGACGGCGTTCCGGACGTCCTCGTCGCTCGCGCCGGACGGCCCCAGCGCGACGGCCGCGCCGGGCGGTGCCGCGCCGTCGCCGGCCAGCCGCTCAGGCGTCCCCGCGGCGTGCGGCAGCCAGGCGGTGAGCCCGGGAGCCGCCACCACGCCATGCGCGAGCCTCAGTCTCATTCGCCCAATGATGAGGGACTCGCCGTTTATGGCCCAAGTGAATTCCTCTCCTGCGCGCCGACGTCCCCCGCGCTAGAGCCAGCCCTGGTTCTCGGCCGTGCGGACGGCCTCGATGCGGTTGCGGGCGCCGACCTTGTTGATCGCGGACGAGAGGTAGTTGCGGACCGTTCCCTCCGAGAGGTGCAGGCGGCCCGCGATGTCGCCGATCGTGGCGCCGCCCGAGGACGCGGCCAGCACCTCGCGTTCGCGCGGGGACAGCGGGTTCGGCCCGGCGCTGAGGGCGGCGGCGGCCAGCGCGGGGTCGATCACGCGCTCGCCCGCCAGCACCCGGCGGATCGCGGCGGCCAGTTCCTCCGCGGGGCTGTCCTTCACCAGGAACGCCGACGCGCCCGCCTCCATGGCGCGGCGCAGGTATCCGGGGCGGCCGAAGGTCGTCAGGATCACGATCCGGCATTCTGGGACGGTCGCGCGGATCCGATCGGCGGCGGTCAGCCCGTCCATGCCCGGCATCTCGATGTCCAGCAGCGCCACGTCGGGGGCGAGGGTCCGCGCCGCCTCGACCGCCTCCTCTCCGGAGGGGACCGCGGCCACGACCTCGATGTCGTCCTCCAGGCCGAGCAGCGTCGCCAGCGCGCCCCTGACCATGCCCTGGTCCTCGGCCAGCAGCACCCGGATCGTCCCGCTCATCCGGGCGATCCCGCCGTGAGGGGCGCCCGGACGGCGAGGCGGAAGCCGCCGCCGGGCAGCGGGCCCGCGTCGACGGAGCCGCCGGCCCCGGCCAGCCGCTCGGAGAGCCCGGTGAGCCCGTTGCCGGCGACGAACGTGTCCGGCGGCGTCCCGTCGTCCCGGATCTCCAGGGTGGCGCGGTCCCCCTCGCGGGCGACGGTGATCTTGCAGTGGGAGGCGCGGGAGTGCCGGACGACGTTGGTGACGCCCTCCCGCACGGCCCAGCCGAACAGCCCGTCCACCGTCTCGGGCAGCGGCGTGCCGGACGTGCGCACGGTCGGCTCGACCCCGGCCGCCGCCAGCACGGCGCGCGCCGAGTCCAGCTCCTCGGCCAGGTCGCGGCTCCGGTATCCGGACACCGCCGCCCGCACGTCGGCGAGCGCCTTCCGGGCGACCGCCTCGATATCGGCGATCTCCTTCGGCACCCGCTCGGGCGAGCGCCCGGCCAGCCGCCGGGCCACCTCGCTCTTCAGGACGATCAGCGACAGGCTGTGGCCGAGCAGGTCGTGCAGGTCGCGCGCGATGCGCAGGCGTTCCTCCGTGGCGGCCAGCCGCCGCACGTCCGCCTGCGCCCGCCGCAGCCGTACCACCAGCACCCGGGAGTGCCGGAAGCCCAGCAGCATGATCGACAGAGCGAACGCGCTCAGCGTGACCTGGACGACGACCTCGGCGTCGATCTCGCCGATCAGCGCGGCCTGGGCGCCGCAGGCCGCCGAGGACCCCAGCGCGCCCCACGTCGCGTATCGCCACGGCAGCGTCAGCGCGCAGATGATCGCGAGGTAGATCGGCAGCCCGAGCCAGCGCGTCCCGAACGCGACCGGCAGGGCCAGCGTGAGCACGGCGAACGCGGCGAACATCACCATGCCCAGCGGCGGCAGCGGCGCGAGGAAGTTCGCCTGGATGAGGCCGACGGCGTAGTACAGGACGATGTACGCCACCAGGGCGAGCAGGGCGAGCGCCAGCCGCGTCCCGCTGTAGTCGGCGACGACCTCGGCCATCAGCCAGGCGAGGAACGGCAGGCCCGTGGAGAGCCCGGCGGCGCGCCGCAGACGGGTCGTGCCGTCGCGCTCTCGTGAGCTGGGCGTCTCCCAGAAACCTGTCATGATCCAATCACGGTAGCTCTGCGGTAGGCCAGGGCCGCCAGCGCACCCAGGACCACCGCCCACGCGGCCAGGATCAGGAACGGCGCGGCGGCCGGCGCGTGCCCGCCCACCACGTCGAAGCCCAGCTCGGCGAGCCGGTTGGTGGGCGTCCAGGCGGAGATCTCGCGCAGCACCGTGGGGAGCTGGGAGACCGGCATCCACAGCCCGCCGACGATCGACAGCCCCAGATAGACGATCAGCATCACGGGCTGCGCCGAGTCACCCTTGGCCAGCGAGCCGATCAGGGTGCCCATCGCGGCGAACGGCAGGGTGCCCAGCCAGCCCACCGCCAGCAGCGCCGCCCATGCGGCCGGTGAGAGCGCGATGTCCTGGGTGAGGACCGCCGCGAGCCCGACCAGCACGAGGGACGGCAGGGCCAGTGTCATCGCCGCGAGCGTCTTGGCCGCGACCATCGCGGACGGGCGCAGCGGGGTGACCCGCAACTGCCGCAGCCAGCCGGTCCGCAGCTCCTGGGCCAGCCGGGGCGCGGTGACGCTCAGCGTCGCGCCGATCCCGCCGTACAGGCCGAACCCGACCAGCATGTAGGCGTCCACGCCCAGCCCGGTGCCCGGGTCGGTGCCGGCGTCGGCGAACACGTTCGACCAGAGCAGGTACAGGGCGACGGGGAACGCGAGGGTGAAGAACACGTACCGGCGGTCCCGGAACGTCCGGAGGATCTCCAGGCGGAGGTAGCGCAGCATGATCGGATTCCTGTTCGGCGGAGTGGGGGAAAGGCGGGGTCAGCGGGTGAGGGAGAGGAAGGCGGCCTCAAGACCCGCCCCGGTCACCTCAAGGTCGGCGATCCGCAGGGTGGTGGAGCGGTAGAGGGCGTCCACGGTGGCGTCGGAGTCGTCGGTGGTCAGCACGGCCGACCCGCCGGTGATCCGCACGCCGGTCACGCCGGGCAGCCGGTCGAGCCCCGCCGACGGCTGGTCGCCGAGCGCGAACCTGACGGTACGGCCGCCGGCCCGCGCCTTGATCTGCGCGGCGGTGCCGTCGGCGGCGATCCTGCCCCGGTCGATCACCACGATCCGGTCCGCGTTCTCGTCCGCCTCGGCCATGTAGTGGGTGGCGAACAGGACGGTGCGCCCCTCCGCCGCGTACGCCCTGATGCCCGTCCAGAACGCGCGCCGCGACTCCACGTCCATCGCGGTGGTCGGCTCGTCCAGGACCAGCAGGCGGGGCGCGCCCGCGATGGCCATGGCGAACCTGACCCGCTGCGCCTGGCCGCCCGACAGCCGGTCGGCGCGGCGCCCGGCCAGGTCGGTGAGCCCGGCGATCTCCAGCACCCGCGCCAGCGGCGGCGGCTCGGGGTACAGGGACCGGACGAACCCGACGGTCTCGCCCACGGTCAGCCCGGGAACGGGCTCGCCGTCCTGGAGCATCGCCCCGATCCTGCCCCGGGCGACCGCGACGTCCGGCGGGTCGCCGAACACGCGGATCCGCCCGGAGGACGGGCGGGTCAGGCCGAGCAGCATGGTGATCGTGGTGCTCTTCCCCGCGCCGTTCGGGCCGAGCAGCGCGACGGCCTGGCCGGTGCCGATGGTCAGGTCGAGCTCGTCCACGGCGAGCACCCCGGGTCCGTAGCTCTTGGAGACCCCGGTGAAGGTGATGTCGTCCATGCCGAGAACGCTACGAACGGGGCACGCGGGCGGGTTAGTGCCCGTTGTCGTCGGCTCGCGATGACATTTGTCATGGGCCGGTCAAGCTTGCCCCATGCCCGCATCGGACTTCCCAGCGTGGGAAAGGCCGGGTCGAAAGAGCGCACCGACGTGCGACACCCGGTACGGGGGCACTCCAGGGGGACCGTTGAGCGAGGCCGACGACATCCGCGAGACCGCACTTCCGCTTGAGTTCGACGACCACCTCGACCCGCTCATGCAGCGTATCGGTGACGCCCGCTGCGTCCTGATCGGCGAGGCCAGCCACGGCACCCACGAGTACTACGCCTGGCGGGCCGCCCTGACCCGGCGGCTGATCGAGGAGAAGGGCTTCTCGTTCGTCGCGGTCGAGGGCGACTGGCCCGACACCTGGCAGGTGCACACCAGCGTCACGGGAAAGGAGGAGGCTCCGGCCGACCCGAAAGACGCCCTGGACGCCTACCGCCGCTGGCCGACCTGGATGTGGGCCAACCACGAGACGCTGAACTTCTGCCGCTGGCTGCGCGACCACAACACGAGTGCGGCGGAGACCCCGGTCGGGTTCTACGGCCTGGACGTCTACAGCCTGTGGGAGTCGATGCGCGCCATCATCACCCACCTGCGGGAGCACCGGCCCGACCTGGTGGACCAGGCGGTGGCCGCCTACCGGTGCTTCGAGCCGTTCGGCGAGGACCCGCAGGCGTACGCGGCACGGATCGTGCCGGAGGACTGCGAGGTCGAGGTGATGGCGCTGCTGACCAGGATGCGCCGGTTCGTCGGCGCCGACCCCGAGGGCGACCTCAACGCCCGCCAGAACGCCGAGGTCGCGGCGGACGCCGAGCGGTACTACCGGGCCATGATCCTCGGTGGCCCGCAGGCGTGGAACATCCGCGACACGCACATGGCCGACACGCTCGACCGGCTGCTCGACCACCACGGGCCCGGCTCGAAGGCCGTGGTGTGGGCGCACAACAGCCATGTCGGCGACGCCCGCGCCACCAGCATGGAGACCGCCGGAATGATCAACCTGGGCCAGCTCGCGCGGGAGCGGCACGGCCGCGACCGGGTCGTGGTGGTCGGGCTGACCGGCGGCGCCGGCGAGGTGATCGCCGCCCCCCGCTGGGGCGCGCCCATGGAGACCATGAACGTGCCCAGGGCGCTGTCCGGCACTTTGGAGGACGTGTTCGACCGCTCGACCGTGGAACACGGGCTGTTCATCTTCACCGACCGTCCCGACGCGTCCTTCCTCAACGCCATCTACGGGCACCGCGCCATCGGCGTCGTGTACGACCCGACCCGCGACCACCACAACTACGTCAGGACCAGGCTCGCCGACCGCTACGACGCGCTGTTCTGGTTCCACCGGACGTCACCGGTGGAGCCGCTCCACCCGGAGGCCGCCAGCCAGGACGAACTGGAGACGCTCCCCTCCGGCGTGTAACCCCGCTCCGGTCAGCCGGTGGGGAAGCGGTACACCCATCTGCGCTGCCACGGTGTCTCGACCGCCCGGCGGTGGTAGTTGATCCTCGCCCAGGTCACCGCCTCACGGGGCGGGATCCCGGCCAGGACGGCCAGGCAGGCGATCACGGTGCCGGTGCGCCCGATACCGCCGTTGCACGCGACCTCGACGAGACGGCCCTCGCGCGCCTTCTCGTGCGCGGCCCGGATCTGGGCGATCGCGTGGTCCCGGTCGCGCGGCACCAGGAAGTCGGGCCAGTCGATCCATTCGTGCGGCCAGGTCAGCGCGCTGTCATGGCGGCCGCGCAGCCGCGCGGTCCCCAGATAGAGGCCCCATTCGGGGGACGGGCCGGAGGGCGGCTCGTTCCGCAGGCCGCGTCCGCGGACCCAACTCCCATCCGGCAGGCGGACGGCTTGCTCAAGACGCACGGACCCCATAGGGACCACTATGCCCGCGAACCGTCACGTCGCAGGTCGTACGGGTTAAGGTCTTGACATTGGTTTAACGTTCCACTTTGATGCCGAACATGGAACAGCGGTCCAATTCCCCCCAAGGGGGTGGCAGCGGCCAGCTCGAACGGGCGCTGGACATCCTCGAACTGCTCGTCCGGTCCGGTGGTCCGCGCGGGCTCGCCGAGATCGTGGAGAGCGTGGACGGCCCCAAGGCGACCATCCACCGGCTGCTGACGACGCTCCAGGCGCGCGGCTACGTGACACGGGATCCGCACACGTCCCGCTACTCGGCCGGTGTGCGGTGCTTCGAGCTGGGCAGCCTGTGGGCGGCCAACCTCGACCTCCGCGCCGTCGCGTCCCCGCACCTGTCCGCGCTCAACACCGGCACCGGCGAGACCGTGCACCTGGCCGTGTACGACCACGGCGACGTCGTCTACGTCGACAAGCTGGAGAGCCTGCACCCGGTGGTGGCCAAGTCGCACGTCGGGCGGCGCTGCCCGGCGACCTGCGTGGCGACCGGCCGGGCGCTGCTGGCCTTCGAGTCCCGCGAGGAGATCGCCTCGGTGCTGGCCGGGCCGCTGCCCGCCTACACCGCCAACTCGGTGACCGACCCCGCCGAGCTGGAGGCGCTGCTGGCGGGTGTCCGCTCGCTCGGGTACGCGGTCAACCACGGCAGTTACCGGGACGAGGTCGGCGGCGTCGCGGCCCCGATCCGCGACCACACCGGGCGGGTCGTCGCGTCCGTGGGGCTCTGCCTGCCCGAGCAGCGGTTCGGACCCGACCGCTTCGACACGCTGCGCGACCGCACGGTCGAGACCGCCGTGGCGATCTCGCGGGCGCTGGGCGGCCCCGGCACGCTGGTGGTCTCCGGAGAAGAGACGGCGGCCAGGCCATGAGCGCCATCCCACGGCGGGCGGTGCTGGCGGGCGGCCTCGGGCTGGGCGTCGCGGCGGCGACGGCCGCGTGCGGCTCCGCCGAAGGGGTGACCAAGGGCCCGGACGGCCGGCTCACGGTCAGGGTCCTGGCGTTCCGGCCCCCGTCCCTGGGCGCCTTCCTCCCGGCCGTGATCAAGAAGCAGGGCATCGACCTGCGGCACGGCCTGCGGATCGCCTTCTCCTACGCCACGCCCGACAACTACAACACCGAGTTCGCGTCCGGGCACTACCAGGTCGGCGGCAGCGCGGCGCTGCTGTCCGAGGCGCTGCGCACCGAACGGGGCGTGGACGTCACCTACCTGTTCAACCTCTTCGACTACTTCTGCACGGTCGTGACGTCCGAGCCGGACATCCGCGCCCTGCCCGACCTGCACGGGCGCAGGCTGGCGGCGGCGACGGGAACGACCAACCACGCCATGTTCGCCTGGTTCGCGCAGCAGGCGGGCCTGGACCTCGGCAAGGTCGAGCTGCTCAACCAGACCACGGCCGGGCTCTCCACGATGGCCCTGATCGGGCGGTCCGACGCGACCGAGATCTGGGAGCCCGCGTACTCCTCGCTGCGGGCGCGGAAGCCGGGCATCCGCGCGCTCGACATCGGCATGCAGCGCTGGCACGCCGCGTTCGGCACGGACACGATCCCCTACCTCGGACTGGCGGCGCACCGCGAGTGGGCGCACAAGCACCCGGACGTGGTCGCCGGCCTGTACCGGGTCTACTCCGACGCGGCCGCCTGGACGACCGCCAACCCCGCCGCCGCGGCTCAGATCATCGCCGCCACCACCCCGAACGGCAAGGCGAAGACCCTGGAGGGGCTGATCAGGAACCAGGAGCGGCTGCGACTGCGCGTCCGTCCCGCCTCCGCGCTCACCGACGGCATCGCCGCGGTGTTCCGGGCCGGGCGGGAGACCGGATACCTCGAGAAGACCCCACCGTCCACCGTCGTCCACAGGGGGCTCTGATGGCCACCACCACCGTCTCCACCTCACCCAAGCCCGGGTCCGGCCACGGGGCCGCCGGGCCGGTCGCGGAGCGTCCTTCGCCATGGCGCCGGTTCCGCGACCCCAGCCTGCCGATCCTCGTCGCGGTCCTGCTGGGGATCTGGGCCCTCACGTCCCGGTTCACGGCCGAGTACACCGTGCCGACCATTCCCAGCGTCGCCCAGGAGATGTGGAGCATCCTCACCAGCTGGGAGTCGCTGCGGAACCTGCTGACCACCCTGGCCCGCGTCGGCGTGGGCCTGGCCGCGGCGTTCGCGGTCGGGCTGGCGCTGGGCCTGGCCATGGGCGCCAGCTCGGCGGCCGCCCGCTACCTGCTCCCGCTGATCCGGTTCGTCCAGGGCATCCCCTCGCTGTCCTGGGTGATCATCGCGGTGATCTGGTTCGCGGACGTGGAGCTGCGGGTCTGGTTCGTCATGGTGCTGGTGACGCTGCCCGGCTTCGCGTTGCAGACCTACGACTCCTACCGGGCGATCCCGGCGGAGCTGCGCGACATGGCGCGCTCGTTCCGGCCCGGCCGGTGGGCGCTGTTCCGCGAGATCACGCTGCCCGCCATCACCCCCGGCGTCTTCACCGCGTGGAAGGTCAACCTCGGGCTCGGCATCCGGATGGTGCTGATCGCCGAGCTGGTCGGCGCGACCGTGGGGGTCGGCGCGCAGCTGCTGTCGGCGCAGCAGCTGTTCGACATGGCCTCGGTGGTGTCGTGGACGCTGCTGCTGGCCGTCTGCATGTTGATCATCCAGGGCGTGGTGGAGCTGCTGGAGTCCTGGGTGCTGCGCTACCGGCCCCGGGTGGGCCTCCCGAGTGAAGCGAGCGGCCGCGCGGCGACCTCCGTCGCGGCCCCGAGAGTGGAGGGCTGACGCCGATGTCCGCGACGATCATCGAGTTCGACCGGGTCAACAAGGTCTTCCCCGGGCATCACGCGGTGCGCGATCTCAGCTTCGGCATCCGCCGCGGCGAGATCGTCTCCATCGTGGGCGTCACCGGCTGCGGGAAGTCCACGACGTTCAACCTGATCCTCGGGTTGTTCCCGCCCACCGACGGCACCGTCAGGGTGCAGGACCACGACCCGCACTCCGAGTTCGACTGGTTCCGGCGGCGCATCGCCGTGGTGTTCCAGGACGCCCGGCTGCTGCCCTGGCGCACCGCCGTCCAGAACGTGAAGGTCGGGATGAAGTTCGCCGGGATCCCCAAGGAGCACTGGGACGCGCGCGCCCGCGACTGGCTGTCGCGGCTCGGCCTGGCCGGACGCGAGGACGCCTACCCGCACCAGCTGTCCGGCGGCCAGCGGCAGCGGGTGTCGCTGGCCCGCGCGTTCGCCGTCGACCCGGAGATCATCCTGTGCGACGAGTCGTTCTCCGCGCTGGACGAGATCACCGCGACCGCGCTGCGCGCCGAGTTCGTCGAGCTGGTCCGCGCCAACGGCAAGACCGGAGTGGTGATCACCCATTCGCTCGGCGAGGCGCTGACGCTCGGCGAGCGGATCCTGGTGATGCGCCCGCCCGGCCATCTCGCCGACGACGTCGCCGTCCCGGCCGACCCGTCGCCCGAGGAGCTGGAGACGCTGCGCGAACGCGTCCTCACCGCGATGACACCGGAGGCACCGGACAGCCCGGGGCCCGTAGAGAACACACAGAAGGGAGCCGTGTGAACCAGCCGCGTACCACGGGCGGCCATCCCGACCTGAGCTATCTGGATCTGGGACCCAGGTCCGCCGAGGCGGTGGTGCTGCTGCACAGCCTCGGCGCCGACGGACGCATGTGGCGGGAGCAGGCGGCGGTCCTGTCGCAACGTCGGCGGGTGCTGGTCCCCGACAGCCGGGGGCACGGCGCGTCCGGCTGGGACGAGCGCGTGCCGGCGGACGGCGAGTGGCCCTCCGCCTGGGCCGGTGACCTGGACCGGGTGCTGGACGACGCGCAGGTCGGAAGGGCCGCGCTGGTCGGGGTGTCGCTGGGCGGCATCCAGGCGATCGCCTACGCCTCGTCCCGTCCCGAACGGGTCTCGGGCGTCGTCGTCGCGGACGGCTTCACCGAGCTGGAGCCCGCGGTGACGGAGGCCAGGATCGCGGCGCTGGCCGGGCAGGCGCGCGAGCAGGGCATGGCGGCGCTGGCCGACTCCTACGTCGCCGACACCTTCACCCGCACGCCGCCGCCGGACGGCGCCGAGGACGTGCGGAAGGCGATCGCCGGGATGGACGCCGACCGCTACGCCGCCGTCTGCGCGGGCTGCTTCGGGGTCCGCATCACCGACCGGCTGGCCGCCGTACGGGCCCCGGCGCTCGTCCTGTGGGGCGAGCGGGACGCCAAGACGCCGCGCCCGCTGTCGGAGCGCATCGCCGCCGGGATCAGGGGCGCCGAGCTGCGCACCGTCCCGGAGGCCGGGCACCTGTCCAACCTGGAGAACCCGGCGGAGTTCACGCGACTGGTCGAGGGCTTCCTCGACCGCATCGGGGGGAGCTGAATGGGAAGCCGCCATGAGATCGAGCCGATCGTCAACGGCGAGCCGCGCCGCTGTGTCACGGCGGCCAGGACCAGCCTGGCCGACCTGCTGCGCGACACGCTCGGCCTGACCGGCACGCATCTGGGCTGCGAGCACGGCGTCTGCGGTGCCTGCACCGTGCTGCTGGACGGCGAGCCGGTGCGCTCGTGCATCGTCCTGGCGGTGCAGGCCGACGGGCGGTCGGTGACGACGATCGAGGGCGTGGGCGAGCCGGACGGCCGGCTGAGCCCGGTGCAGCAGGCGTTCTGCGACGCCCACGCCCTGCAGTGCGGGTACTGCACGCCCGGCATGGTGCTGGCCGCGCAGGCGCTGCTGGACGAGCGGCCGAACCCGTCCAGGGAGGAGATCGACGACGCGCTGGGCGGCAACATCTGCCGCTGCACCGGCTACGTCCAGATCCGTGAGGCCGTCGAACGGGCGGCCGAGGCAGGCG
The DNA here is from genome assembly GCF_043906805.1 of Actinomadura sp. SCN-SB. Taxonomy (NCBI): domain Bacteria; kingdom Bacillati; phylum Actinomycetota; class Actinomycetes; order Streptosporangiales; family Thermomonosporaceae; genus Actinomadura; species Actinomadura sp. SCN-SB. The sequence continues at coordinate 207,339 of NZ_JBIMPP010000001.1, forward strand.
CGGCGGGTCCCCGATGAGCGGCTACAGCTATCTGTCCAAGCCCGGCCGGATTCGCGAGGACCGGCGGTTCGTGACCGGGCGGGGACGGTACGTCGCCGACATCACCCCGCCGGGAACGCTCCACATCGGCCTGGTCACCAGCCCGCACGCGCATGCCCGCATCACCGGGATCGACGTGTCCGAGGCCCTGGAGGTGGACGGCGTGGTCGCCGTCCTGACCGGGGAGGAACTGGCCAAGGACACCGAGCCGCTGCGCCAGTACCTCGACGTCCCGGACGTCCAATGGCGTCCGCTGGCGGTGGAGGAGACCCGGTACGCGGGGGAGTGGGTCGCCGCCGTGGTCGCCGAGTCCAGGGCGCAGGCCGAGGACGGCGCCGAGCGGGTGTACGTCGACTACGAGCCGCTGCCCGCCGTGCTCGACCCCGAGCAGGCCGCTCAGGACGGGACCCCGCTCGTCCATGAGGCGCACGGCACGAACGTCGTGGCGCACCGCGAGTTCCGCTGGGGCGATGTGGACGGTGACCGGGCGCGCGCCGACGGCACGTCCCGCGTCCGCACCCGCTGGAACCGCAACTCGACCGTGCCGCTGGAGACCTTCGGCGTCGTCGCGCGATGGGACCGGGACCGCGACCTCCTGGACGTGTGGGCGTCCATCCAGATGCCGCAGTTCCCGGAGCAACTGGCCCGCTCGCTGCGCATCCCCACCAACCAGGTCCGCGTGCATTTCGACGTGGACGTGGGCGGCAGCTACGGCGTCAAGCGCGGCATCAAGCACGGCGTGCTGGCCGGGTACCTGGCGCGGCGGCTGGACGCCCCGGTCAAGCTGATCGAGGACCGCGCCGAGAACATGCACGGCGGCGACTTCCACGGCCCCGACCGGATCTTCGACGTGGAGCTGTCCTACACCGCCGACGGGGTCTTCACCTCCCTCCGCATCGACGTGATCGACGACGAGGGCGCCTACCCGGGACGGTCGCCGCTGCAGCTCGCCAAGCCGATCGGCGCGATCGTCGGCCCGTACCGGATCCCGAGCGTGTCCTACAACGCCACCGCCGTGGTCACCAACAAGACCGGGCAGGTCGCGGTGCGCGGCTTCGGGCAGTCCCCGACGAACTACGCGATCGAGGCGGCCGTCGACCAGGTCGCCCGCGACCTGGGCATGGACCGCATCGAGCTGCGCCGCCGCAACTTCATCCGGCCGGAGGAGTTCCCGTACCGGATCCCCAGCGGCACCGAGTACGACTCCGGCGACTACCCGGCGGTCATGGACAAGGCGGTCGCGCTGGCCGGGCTGCCCGCGCTGGAGGCGCGCCGGGACGAGCTGCGCGCCGCCGGGCGGCTCGCCGGCATCGGGGTCGCGTCCTGCCTGGAACCGGGCGGCGGCAACGCGATCTTCGAGAATGTGATGAACCCGTCCAACGACAAGACCACCTTCCCCGAGGGCTGCCGGCTGCGGGTGGACGGCGAGGGCGCCATCACGGCGATCGTCGCGCTGTCCTCCGCCGGGCAGTCGCACGACACGATGGTGGCCACGCTGGTCGGCGAGGAGCTGGGCCGCGACCCCTCCACGATCGCGGTGGTGCGGGCCGACTCCCTGACCGGGCTGCCGTCCCAGAGCCCGGTCGGCAGCCGGATGACCATCGTGCTCGGCCGGGCCATCCGCGGCGCGAGCGAGGAGCTGAAGGGGCGGCTGCGCGCCATCGCCGCGCACAACCTCGGCGTCGCCGTGGACGAGGTCGACTACGACGGCGGTGACGTCGTCGTCCGCGGCGCCCCCGAGCGGCGTCTGGGCTGGGACGAGATCGTCGCGATCGCGCACCGCAAGCAGCACCTCATGCCGGACGGCATGCAGCCCGGCCTGGAGGTCGTCCACGTCGCGCACACGCCGCGGTCGGGCACGCTGGCCAAGCCGGACGGCACCGTGCAGCTCTACCCGACCTACTCCTTCGAGGTGCACCTGGTGCTCGCGTCCATCGACCCCGGCACCGGCAAGGTCGACCTGGACCGCTACTACATCGCGCACGACTGCGGCACGGTCATCAACCCGGACGTCGTGCGCGGCATGGTGTACGGCGGCACCGCCCACGGCATCGGCGTCGCGCTGTACGAGCAGTTCGCCTTCAACCCGGACGGGCAGCCGCTCACCCAGTCGTTCATGGACTACCTCCTGCCCACCGCGCACGAGGTGCCCGTGATCGTCGACACCGAGCACTGCACGCCCTCGCCGTACACGACCTACGGCCAGAAGGGCGCGGGCGAGGCCGGCTACATGGGCGCGCCGGCCGCCGTCGCCGGGGCCGTGAACGACGCTTTGACCGCCGCGGGCGCGCCGCCCGTCCACTCGCTGCCGATCAAGCCCGGTGACGTGTGGGCGGCGCTGCGGGCCACGGCCACATCCAGAGGAGAAGCATGACCGCTGTGATCGACGTCCACGCGCACGCCGCGCCGCGCACGCTGCTGAGCGACCTCGCCGCCGGGCGCGAACGGTTCCCCGGCGTCGAGGTCCGGTCGCACGAGTCGACCTACACCGTGGCGTTCTCCGGCGGCACGCCGACCCGGCCGATCGCGCCCGGCCTGATCGACCTGGACCGGCGCCTCGGCTGGCTGGACGAGCAGGGCGTGGAGCGCCAGGTGATCGGCGGCTGGCTGGACATCTTCGGGTACGACCTGCCCGCCGCCGAGGGCGCCGCCTGGGCCGAGTTGCTCACCTCGGCGGTCGGTGAGATCGCGGCGGCCGACGAGCGGCTGACCGCGCTCGGCACCGTTCCGCTGCAGGACCCGGAGCGGGCCGCCGCCGCGCTGGTGGCCTGTCGCCGCGCCGGGTTGCCCGGCATCATGATCGCCACCCGGGCGGGCGGCCGGGAGCTGGACGATCCCGCCTACACCTCGTTCTGGGAGGCCGCCGACGACACCGGTGCCGTGGTCTTCCTGCATCCCGGCTTCGCCGGAGCCGGGCCCCGCTACCAGGACTTCGGCCTGGTGAACGGGCTGGCCCGGCTGGAGGACAGCACGGTCACGCTGGCCCGGATGCTGTACGCGGGCATCCCGGCCCGGTTCCCGCGCGCCCGCATCGTGGTGGCGCACGGCGGGGCCGCGCTCCCGTACGTCCTGGGGCGCCTCACGCGGAACCACGCGCTGCACCCGCAGACCACGGCCGACCCGCTGGAGTCGTTCGCCCGGCTCTACTTCGACAGCGTCGTCTTCGACCCGCTGACCCTGGAGTTCCTGGTGGCGAAGGCGGGCGCGGCCCGGGTGCTGCTCGGCTCCGACTACCCGTTCCCCATCGGGGACCTGGCCCCGCGCGAGGTCGTCGGTCAGGCCGACCTCAAGGACTCCGACCGCACCGCCATCCTCGGCCAGACCGCGGCGGAGCTCTTCACATGAAGCCGGTCGACTTCGAGCTGCACCGTCCGTCCACGACCCGCGAGGCGATCGCGCTGCTCGCCGAGCACTCCGCCGAGGCCAAGGTGCTGGCGGGCGGGCAGAGCCTGCTGCCGCTGCTGAACTTCCGGCTGGCCCGCCCCGAGCACGTCATCGACCTCGGCCGGATCGCCGCGCTGGGCGAGCTGCGGCGTACCTCGTCGGAGCTGGTCGTGGGCGCGATGGTGCGGCAGGCGCGGGCGGAGCGTTCGCCCGGGCTGGCCGCGGACGCCCCGCTGCTGGCGGCGGCGTTCCCCAACATCGCGCACCCGCCGATCCGCAACCGGGGCACGGTCGGCGGCAGCCTCGCGCACGCGGACCCGGCCGCCGAGCTGCCGGCCGCCGCCCGCGCGCTGGACGCCGTCTTCGTCGCGGCCGGGCCGCGCGGCCGCCGTGAGATCGCCGCCCGCGACTTCTTCGTGGCCAACCTGATGACGGCGCTCGAACCGGACGAGCTTCTGGTCGAGATCCGTTTCGCCCGCGCCGCGCCCCGGACCGGAGCGGCCTTCGAGGAGGTGAGCCGCCGCCGCGGCGACTTCGCCCTCGTGGGCGTCGCCGTCCAGGTCACCGCCGCGCCGGACGGCTCGGTCTCCGACGCGAGGATCGCCGTCACCGGGGTGGCGCCCACCCCCTTCCGGGCCGACGCCGCCGAGACCGCGCTCACCGGCGCGCCGCCGTCCGCCGGACGGCTCGCCGAGGCCGCCGACGCCCTGCGCGCCGCCCTCGACCCGAGCGACGACCTGCACGCCACCGGCGCGTACCGCCGCGACGTCGCCGGTACGCTGCTCACCCGCGCGGTCGCCGAGGCGTACCGGCGCGCCACCGTCCCCGACACCGAAGCCGCCCAGGAGGCGTCATGATCTACGAGCTGCGCGAGTACACGGCCACACCCGGCTCGGCCGACGCGCTGAACGCCCGCTTCGCCGACCACACCCTCGCCCTGTTCGCCCGGCACGGCCTGGAGGTCGCCGGCTTCTGGCACGCCGCCGACGACCCCGGCCACCTGGTCTACCTGCTGCGCTTCCCGGACGAGCGGGCGCGGGAATCGGCCTGGGCCGCGTTCCAGGCCGACCCGGACTGGAAGCGGGTCAAGGCCGAGTCCGAGGCGGACGGCCCGATCGTGGCCGAGATGACCAGCCGCATCCTCACCCCCGCGCCGTACTGGCCGGACGCACACTGAGAGACACCCGCATGCGACTTGAGAACACCTTCCACGTCCCTCTCCCCGTCGAGGAGGCGTGGGCCCTGCTGACCGACCTGCCCAGGATCGCCCCGTGCCTGCCGGGCGCGCACCTCGACGAGGTCGTGGACGGCGAGCACCGCGGCGGCCTGTCCACCAAGATCGGCCCCATCACCGCCAAGTACCGGGGCACCGCCCGCTTCGTCGAACGCGACGACGTCGACCACCGGGGCGTCATCGAGGCGCGCGGACGCGAGGAGCGCGGCAGCGGCACCGCCGCCGCGACCGTCACCGCCCGGCTCCGTCCCGAGGACGGCGGCACCCGGGTGGAGGTCAGCACGGAACTGGCGATCAGCGGTCGCGCCGCCCAGTTCGGCCGGAGCCTGCTGGCCGAGGTCAGCACCATGCTGATCGACCAGTTCACCGCCCGCCTCGAAGCGCTGATCAAGGACGGCGCCGCCGCGCCCGCCGAGCAGGCCGAGCAGACCCTGGACGTCGGCACGACGGTTGTCCTGCCGCTGCTGCGCCGTGCCGCCGTCCCGGCCGCCGCCGCCGTGGTCGCCGGTGTCCTCGGCTACCTCCTCGGCCGCCGCAACGCCTGCCAAGCCTTTCCGTTCCCGGCGAGGAGCGCACGTACCTGATCCGGAGTTCGGCCGAGCTCGGCGCGCAGCACCCGGGTGAAATGGGCCTGGTCGCTGAAGCCGAGCTCGTACGCGAGGCGGGCGAGATCGGTCTCGCCCGCCTCGATGCGCTGTAGGGCGCGGCTGATCCGGACCCGGTTGCGATACCGGGTCACGCTCATGCCGATGTGGTGGCGGAACGTCCGGCTCAGATGGGACGGCGAGGTTCCCAGCGACCGGGCCAGCGGGACCAGCCGGTCGCTGCAGGGCTCGCCGGACACGATCGCCTCCCGCGCCAGCCGGGCCAGCTCAGCGCGTCCGGGACCAGGGGACGGGGTACGGCGCCACCGGCCGCGAAGGGCCAGGTCGAGCAGGGCGAGGACCGCCTCGTCCATGCCGCCGGCATCGGCGCGGAGGAGGAGCCGGTGGGCCAGCTCCAGGCGGGCGTCCACACGGATCTCGTGGGACGTGGGCGACCGCACCGCGTCGTCCAGCCACGGCTCGGTGGTGAGGGCGTGCCCCTTCAGTGAGATCGACGTGCACACGTCGCCGCCCGCGGGGTGCGCGAACCGCTGGATCGCGCCCGGTCCTTGCAGGTAGCCGGTGGTCGGGTCGGCGGCGAGCGTGCGTCCCTCGGCGTCCATCCTGAACCGGCCCCGCCGCACCAGGACCATCTGGACGCCGCCCGCGGGTTCGGGTTCGGACCAGCCGGTGTGGTCGTCCCGGCACACGACCTCGTGGACGGCCACGTCCGGGGTCGTGACCAGGGCACGGCTTGCACGCATGAGTCGCACCTTATCCATGCCCTTGTACCCGCATATTTCGTCAAGACCGGGCGGCGCCGCGGCCCGCATGCTGCGGCCATGCCTACCACCCGAACCTCCGCCCTGGGCTCGGCCCGGATGCTGGCCGTGCTGCTCACCGGGCAGGCGATGGCGTCCATGGACGGCTCGATCGTGTCGGTGGCCGCGCCCGCGATCCGCGAGCGACTCGACGCGGGCGGCACGGCGATCCAGCTCATCGTGTCCGGCTATCTGCTCACGGCCGGGGTGCTGCTGGTCACCTGCGCCCGGATCGGCGACGTGATCGGGCATCGCCGCGCGTTCCTGTACGGCCTCGCGGGCTTCACCGCGGCCTCCCTGCTGTGCGGGCTGGCGCCGAACGCGCCCGTCCTCGTGCTGGCGCGCGTCGCGCAGGCCGCCGGGGCGGCGATGCTGGTCCCGCAGGTCTTCGCGTTGATCCAGGCGTCCTGGGACGGGGCCGCGCGGCGCCGCGCGATCGGCCTCTACAGCATGGTCCTCGCGCTCGGCGTCGCGCTGGGCCAGCTCGCGGGCGGCCTGGTGGTCGGCGCCGATCTCCTCGGCCTGGGCTGGCGCCCCGCCTTCCTGATCAACCTCCCGGTCGGTGTGGTGCTGTTCGTCGCGGGATCCCGCGTCCTGAAGGACACGGACGGCGGGCATGCCAGGCCACGCCTCGACCTGCCGGGCGTGGGGCTGCTGACGGTCGCGATGGCCGCGACCGCGACGCCGCTGATCTTCGGCCCGGACGCGGGATGGCCCCTCTGGGCGCGGGTCTCGCTCGGTTGCGGGGCGGCGCTGCTCGCGCTGTTCGTCCGGTACGAGAAGCGGCGGGGCGACCAAGATCGTCATCCGCTGCTCGACTTGGCGGTGCTGCGGCCTCGCGGGGTGAAACCGGGGCTCGCCGCCTGCTGGATCATCATGGGCTGCTACACCGGTTTCCTGCTGTGCCTGACCGTGCACCTCCAGTCGGGCCTGGGCTTCACCCCGCTGGAGGCGGGCCTGGCGTTCGTCCCGTACGCCGTGGGGTTCGGGTCGCTCAGCCTCACCTGGAACCGCTTCCCGGAAGCGGTCGGGAACGCGCTGCCCGTCGCGGGCCCGGTCGCGTTCGCGGCCGGTGCGTCGTTGCTGGTGTGGTGGGCGTCGGACGGCTGGCCCGGTGCCGGCTCGGTCCCGTTGCTCCTGCTGGCGGGGGCGGGGCACGCCGCCGGGTACAGCCCGCTGATCGCCCGCGTCTCGTCCTTCGTGGACGCCCGCCTGGCCTCCGCCCTGTCCGCGCTCAACTCCACGGGCCCGATGCTGGCCGGGGTGATCAGCGTCGCGGGGCTCGGGAGCGTGTACTTCGCCGCGCCGTCCTCGTCCACAGGGCTGTGGAGGGTGACCGCCTCGATGGCCGTCCTCCTGCTGCTGGGCGCGGGTTGCGCCCTGCGGTCGATCCGGGGCAAATCTGGCGTTTCTGAGCAGTTCGGCCAAAGTTCACATGTACCAGTGGGATGTTCCCAAGGCAAGGCGTGATTTTTCGCATTTCCACCGTTATGATCACCGCGGCCACTCCCGAGATGTACGGAGGTCCGCATGTCCTTACACGTTGATCCGATGTCGCGGCGCCGGTTCCTGGGCTGGGGCGGGGCCGGCGCGGCCGCCGTCCTGCTCGGCACCGGCGCGCTCGGCGGCACCGCAGCGCACGCCTACACGCTGCGCAAGTCGGGGCTGTTCTCGCTGGGCATCGCCTCCGGAGACCCGTCCCCCGACGGCTTCGTCCTCTGGACGCGGCTCGCGCCCGACCCGCTGGCCCCCGACGGCAAGGCCGGGATGCCCGACCGCCGGATCAAGGTGGAGTACGAGGTGGCGCGCGACGAGCGCTTCACGAAGGTCGTCCGGCGCGGCGCGGCCGTCGCCACCCCCGATCTGGGGCACTCCGTCCACCCCGAGATCTCCGGGCTCGCCCCCGGCCGCGAGTACTACTACCGCTTCCGCGCCGCGGGAGAGATCTCACCGGTCGGGCGCACCCGCACCCTGCCCGCCGCCGGGTCGCTGCCGCGCGAGCTGAACTTCGGCATCGCGTCCTGCCAGGCATGGCAGGACGGGTACTTCACCGCCTTCGACCACATGGCCGACGAGGACTTCGACCTCATCGTGCACCTGGGCGACTACATCTACGAGTACGAGATCACCAACAACAACCGGCGCGGGGTGACCGTGCCGCCGCAGTTCGGCACCGAGACGTTCGGGCTGGACCGCTACCGGCTCCAGTACTCCCTCTACAAGAGCGAGCAGCCGCTCCAGAGGGCGCACGCCCAGGTCCCGTTCATCCACACCCTGGACGACCACGAGGTGGTGAACGACTGGGCGGCCGACACGGTCATCGCCGGGCGGAACCCCAACCCCGACCCGGCCGAGTTCGCCGCCCGCAAGGCCGCCGCCTTCCAGGCGTTCTACGAGAACCTGCCGCTGCGCCGCGCCCAGTTGCCGGCCGGGCCGAACATCCGGCTGCACCGGCGGATCGCCTACGGGCGGCTCGCCGAGTTCACCATGATCGACACGCGTGGCCACCGCGACATCCAGGCGTGCTCGTACGGCGACGGGACGGGCCGCAGCAACTCCTGCGACGAGCGTTTCGACGCGGCCCGCACCATCCTGGGCGAGCAGCAGCGCCGCTGGCTGCTGAAGGGCCTGGCCAGGTCGCGGGCCCGCTGGCAGATCCTCGGCAACCAGGTCCCGATGGCCCAGACCGACTGGGATCCGAGCGAGCGCACCGACGTGTGGCTCGACCCCTGGGACGGCTACGCGGCCGACCGGAACAAGGTGCTGGCCGCCGCCCAGAAGGGCGGTGCCCGCAACCTCGTGGTCATCAGCGGCGACCGCCACCAGAACTACGCCGCCGACCTGAAGGAGAACTTCGACGACCCGGACTCGCCCACCGTCGGGGCCGAGTTCGTCGGCACGTCCGTCACCAGCGGCGGCGACGGAGCCGACATCGACGACCTCGGTCGTCTGTTCCTGTCCGCCAACCCGCACCTGAAGTTCTTCAACGCCCAGCGCGGCTACATCCGGGTCAACCTCGACCGGGAACGCTGGAGGAGCGACTTCCGCGTGCTGCCGTACGTCACCAGGCCCGGAGCCCCGGTCTCGACCCGCGCGACCTACGTGGTCGAGGACCGGCGCCCCGGAGTCCAGGAGGGCTGACACGCGTGGAGGGCGGCCCCTCGGGTCGCCCCGGGCCGCCCTCCACCGGACCTCACATCACAGGCCGGACTCGGCCGTCAGCAGCGTCCTCCCCGCGTCGTCGGTGAGGATCAGCTTGGCCTGGCCGCCGGGGGCGACCTTGCCGTCCAGCTTCACCGCGGTGTGGGCGCCGGCGGTGAAGTTCTCGGTGTCGATCGTCCGTCCCGTGGAGACGTCCACCAGGGTGGCGCGCAGGCGCTGCCCGATGTCGGTCGGGAACACCCGCCCGCGCACGTTCCCGGACGCGTCGACCTTGACGTCCGCCGCGCCGTGGGCGGTGGCGTTGGTGATGTCGCCCAGGTCCATCGTCGGCAGGTAGGTCTCGGTCCACGAGAGCGTCTGCCCGGCCTTCAGCGTGGCGGGGCTGAAGAACTTGTCCGACGCGCCCGCCCACAGCTCGATGTAGGGGCGGGCGGAGTTGCCCTTGCTGTACGGGTTGGTGTCGAACGAGGCGTTCTGGCCCCACTCCCACAGCTTCAGGCCGGGCGTCTTCTTGTTGTCGCCGACGCGGACGACGCCCTCGCTGTTCTCGTGGTTGACCACGCCCCACCAGTCGCCCTGCGGCATCGTGGCCAGGTCCTGGCCGTAGGCGATGCCGCTGCGGTCCCACTCGGACATCTTCTTGAGCGTGTCGAACTTGAGCATGCCGTCACCGGGCTGCCCGGCCGGCTCCTCCTTGTCCTCCATCCACCGGTAGCCGGGGTCCCGGTAGATCTTCTTGACCGGCGACACGATCGACATGGTGGGCGAGCCGTCGTAGGTGTCCTCGCCGGGCGCCAGCGTGGTGCACGTCCAGTACTCGAACTTGCGGTCCTGGTCGCCCGGGTTGTGAAGGCTGACCGTCATGTCGAGGGTGGGCCGCTTGGCGTCCAGCGCGTAGGTCACCGCGGTCTTGATGCCCGTGGCGCCGTAGACGTACCGGGTCGGCTTGTACGGGTAGTCGACCGTGTCGGTGTTGGTCATGGTGATGGCGAACGTGTTCTTGCGGCGGTCGATGCTGAAGTCCCACGGCACGTTCCAGTACTTGCCGTGCTCCGCCTCGGTGAGCGTCGGGAACACCCCGCCCCACACCATCAGCCAGTTCTGGTAGAACGGCGAGTTGCCCGGGGTGCCGGGCGGCGTGCTGGAGTGGCCGTACGGGGTGCCGACCGGGTTGAGGTAGAACAGGTCGTGCCCGGTCGGCTTGTAGATCATGGAGAGCAGCCGGGCGCCGTACCCGGGCGCGAACGTCGCCTTGACGTACTTGTTCTCCACCACGACGGTCTTGATGGTCTGGCCGACCACCTTGTCGAAGACGCCCTCGCGCCGGACCGAGACGCCGTCCTCGCTCACCGTGTAGTCGTACCGCTGGAAGACGGTGGTGGCGTGGGTGTCGACCTTCAGGTAGTCGGGCGCCTTCGGGTCGAAGTCGTCCCCGGGCTTCTTGAACCGGCCCGGGATGGCGACGCGGGTGTCGCCGGTGGACGTGCTCGCCGCGCCCGTGACGTCGATGAGCGCGCCCTTGTCCACCGCGACGGAGCCGTGGCCGCCCGGCTTGAGCCGGTGGCCGCTGTCCAGCCGCACGACCAGCGTGGTGGCGTCGGGGAAGTACGCCGCGTCCGAGCGCAGGGCCTGCGCGAAGGGCACGCCCCCTTCGGTGGTCAGGCCGGGGAACCGGAGGAAGCCGCGCACCTCGTCGTCGGTGAGCGTGGCGCCGCTGATGCCCGTCACCGTCTCCTTGACGGCCAGGTCCTCACCGCCGCTGCGCACCTTCGCGATCCGCCGCGTGAAGCGGATCGTGATCTCGTCGCCCTTCTCGCCGGCCGTGGCCCCGGCGATCCGCGCGGGCGCGTACGCGCCGCCGCCCGCCCGGACGTCCGACTCCACCGCCTCGGCGGCCGTGCCGCCGCTGCCGGTCAGCCGCAGCGCGGGCGCCAGGCTCAGCCGGTACGCCGCGCCCCGGTCCAGGTCGGCGCCGAAGAACAGCCGGTAGGTGCGCTGGTCGGTGCCCGGCACGTGCTCCACGTACACCGGGTGGACGGTCGTGTCGCCGTCCTTCAGCGCGATGTCGGTCTGGCCGTAGGCGCCGCGCGGCATGCCCGACCAGATGCTGGTGCCGAAGGTGACCTCGACGGTGCGGGCGTCCCGCACCGCGGCGGACGCGACCGCGACGGGCGCGGCGTCCTTGGCGGTCCCGCGGAAGGAGATCTCCGCCGTGGACGTTCCCGGCAGCACACCGCCGTCGGCGGCACGGAAGAACAGGTCGGCGAGCGTGTCCTGCCCGCCGTCGAACCGGATCTTGTAGGTGCGGTCCTCCAGGCGGGTGTCGCCGCCCAGGACGACCCGCAGCGTGCGCCGGTCGGGGGTGTCGACCGGGCGCACCGTGGTGCCCGCGATCTGCGACAGCGGCTGCCCGTCCAGCGTGATGTACTGGCCCGCGTACGCGGTGTTGGCGGCCGTGAACTGGCGGATGTCGTCGCCCAGCGCCTTGTTGAACGTGATGTCGATCGACTTGTCGTCACGCGCGGAGACCTTGGTGACGCGCAGCGACGGCTTGGCGGAGTGCTCGGCCGGCTTCGGCGCGGCCAGCACGGGCGCGGGCAGCGCGACGGCGGTCCCCCCGGTCGCGGCCAGGGCCAGCGCGGTCACGAGTGAGGCGCCACGCATCCGGTTCCTGCTCATCGTTCTCATGGGTGTTTCTCCAGTCCCTATTTCTTCGGGATGTAAAGACGGATGTCGGTCAGGCTGGCGCTGCCCTCGTACACGTTGGTGTAGAGGTCGCCGATGACGAAGTAGTCGGGGTAACCGGACCCGGCGGGCCATTGGTCGGGCCATTCCCGGGTGCCGTTGTGGTCGTTCTGGACGAGGGTGTTGTTGAAGCGCCCGTCGTACTCGCTGGGCTTCTGGTTGTAATGCCAGATCGGCGCGTTGCCGACGATGAACGGGCGGTGGAAGCGCAGCTTCTTGTAACCGACCCGGGCGAAGTCGCCGGCCGCCTCCAGCGTGTAGCCGGTGGCGTCACGCTCGATCGCGAAGGTGTACTCGGTGTTCGGCATCAGCTCGGGCTGGAGCTCGGCCGCCGAGGAGAGCTGCTGCTCGGCCACGCCGCCCGAGCAGCTCGTCATGAACCACTGCGAGTTGCCCGCCAGGCCGCCCTTGCCGGGACGCCAGTTCGGCAGCCCGCTGATCCACATGTTGACGGTGTTGAAACTGCTGTCGCGGTAGTTGTAGTACTCGCCGGTGTTCGCGTTGCAGACCCGCCCGCCGGTGCCGTCGCCGACCCGGTCGGGATGCTGCGCGAACCCGTCCATCAGAACCTTGCGGCGGTAATGCCAGAAGTGGTTGTTGCGCGGTGCCGGATTCGCGAAGTCGACGATCGACAGGTAGTGGAACCCGTTGTATCCGTACCGGCCGGCGCGCACGTCCTGCCATTCGCAGTACGGGGCCGAGGCGTCGCCCTCCCAGCCCGGACTATTGGAGCCCTCGCCCCACGGGTGCTGGGTCTTGCAGCCTTCCTTGCTGTAGCCGTTGATCCGGCCGTCGTACTCGATGGTCCCGTTGCGCTTGCCGCCGAAGTCGATGGTGGTGAGCTTGTACTCGATCCGGTACCGCTCCGGCAGCTTGTTGGTCGGACGGAAGATCGCGCCGCCCGTGTGGTCGGGCACCTTGATCTCCGCCACCTTCCGGCCGTTGGGCAGCGTCCGGTTGGTGATGGAGGGCGGCGCCTCGATCCGGCCGTCCTTGTTCCAGTCCCTGGCCGACAGCGACGCGGTCAGCCAGCCGTCCTTGCCGACCCGGAACTCCTTGCGGTACGTGGCGAAGGAGTTCAACTGCTGCTCCCACACCGGGCCGTAGTCGTTCCGGTACCACTCGCCGTTGTCGTCCATGACGGTGTCGAACGGGTCGTCGTAGGCTTCCCGGATCCACGGCGCGTCGCCCAGCGGCTTGGTGAAGTCCTCCGAGTAAAGGAGTTTCCAGCCGGGTTGCGGGCCGTGTCCCCCGCGGTCGGCGCTGGCCGGCATCGCGCCGCTCAGCGCGGTGGCGCCCAGGACGCCGGCGGTGAGGGCGGCGCACACCCTCCTTCGTCTGCCGGTCGGGATGGGAATGGTGCGCTTGCGCATGAATCCTCCTCCTTGGGGGGTGACGGGAGAATCTGACAAGGCTTCGCCCTGGGTCCGGCCATGACGGACGGACCCGGCGGGTGGTGGGTCGGTGGGTTATGCCGTGGCGGCCACTCGCGCGATCTCGTCGGCGGTCGGATACGAACGCGCGCACCCCGGATACCGGCAGGACAGCGCCGCCGCGATGACGGCCGTCTCCAGCGCCTCGGCGGGCCCGGCGCCGGCCAGCCGCCGGGCCAGGTACGTCCCGGTCAGCGCGTCGCCCGCGCCGGCGGTGTCGACGACCCGCACCGGGGGAGAGGCGACCCGGTGCTCCGCGCCGCCGGTCAGGACGAGCGCGCCGGCCGCGCCGTCGGTCAGCACGATCTCCCGCGGCCCGTCCCCGAGCGCGTCCCGGACCCGGTCCGGCTCGTTCGTCCCGAGCAGCGCGCGGGCGTCCTCACCGGACAGGACCACGATGTCGGCGGCGCGGGCGAACCGCAGGCCGCGCTCCGGGTCGGGCCGCAGCGACGGCCGGTGGTTGACGCAGAACGTCACGGTGACGCCCCGCTCCCGGGCCAGGTCCGCCGCCCGTTCGGCGGCACGGGCGGACGAACCCGAGATCGCCAGTGAGATGCCGCTGGTGTGCAGCGCGTCGGCGCCCTCCAGCAGCCCCCCGTCCACGTCCTCCTCTCCGAGCAGCGACGCCGCCGAGTTCGACCTGTAGTAGTGGAAGCGGTGCTCACCGGCCCGCACCGCGTTGACGTACACGCCCGTGGGAGCCGAGGCGTCGACGGTGACACGGTCCACGTCGACGCGGGCGCGCCGCCAGAAGTCCATCAGCAGCCGGCCGGGTGCGTCCTCACCCACCCGGGTGAGGAGCCGCGCGGTGGCACCCATCCGCGCGGCCATCACCGCCACGTTGGCGACGTCCCCGCCGAACCCGCGGCCGAGGTAGTCCGGCGGCAGGTCGCCCCGCACGCCGACCTCCAGCAGCCCCTCGCCGACGGCGACGATGACCGGCTTGTCCCCGCTCAGAAAAGGCTCCGTGGGTTGTGGTACTGCGCGACGTTGTCCTTGGTCACCACGGGGGCCTCCAGCGGCGTGTCCTTCTGGGGCGTCGCGCCGGCGAGGATCGCCATCATCCGGTTGAGCCCGGCGCGCCCGATGGTGTCGGCGTTGTTCACCGCGGTGGCGGCGTAGTTGGTGCCGTTCCTGATGGCCTGCAGCGCCTCCTTCTGGCCGTCCACGCCGACCAGGAACATCTCGTCGCTGCGCCCGGCGTCGCCGATGGCCTTCTGCGCGCCCAGGCACATCGAGTCGTTCTCGCAGAACACCGCGTCGATCGTGCTGTTGCGGGCCAGCAGGTTCTCCATCACCTTCAGGCCGCCGTCGGAGCTCCAGCCGCCGAAGTCCGGCGCCTCGATCACCTTGATGCCGGGCGACTGCTTCAGCACGCTCTTCAGCCCGTTGGTGCGGTCGAGGCCGATGGTGTTGTCGGCCGGGCCGCCCTTGATGATGGCCAGGGTGCCGTTGCCCTTGAGGCGGTCGACGATGTACTTGCCGTCGTTCTGCCCGCCCTGGGTGTTGTTGGGGCCGATCCAGCTCGTGTACTGGCCGCCGGCGAACTTGCGGTCCACCAGCACCGACGGGACGTCCTTCTGCTTGATGGCGTTCATCGCGGCGGGCGCGGCGTTCAGCGGGCCGCCGGAGATGATGACGCCGTCGACGTTCTGCGTGAGCAGGTTGTTGATGTCGCTGGTCAGCTTGTTGGCGTCGCCCTGCGCGTCGGTGGTGATCAGCTTGACGTTGGTGTAGGTCTTGGCCTCGGTCTCGATGGCCTTGGACATCGCGATGAAGTACGGGGCCTGGAGGCTGAAGTTGGCGACACCGATGGTGATCTGCTTCTTGGCGCCGCCGCCGGACTCGTCGTCCGAGCCGCCGCAGCCCGCGGCGAACGTCAGGGCCAGCGCACCCGCCAGCGCGCAGCCGACGATTCTTCTCATGGTCGTTCCTCCGGTCGGGGGTGGTGAAAAGGTGGGATGAGAGGAGGCGCTAGGTCTCCTGGCGCTCGCCACGGCGGGCCAGGATCGCGACCGCGATGATCAGTCCCTTGAGCACCTGCTGCCAGTAGCTCTGCACGTCGTACAGGCTCAGCAGGTTGTCGATGAGGCCGAGCAGGACCACGCCGGCCAGGGTGCCGCCGATGGTGCCGCGACCGCCGGCCAGGCTGGCGCCGCCGATCACGCACGCGGCGATGGCGTCCAGCTCGAAGCCCTGGCCGACGCTGGGCTGCGCGATGCCGACGCGGGACGCGAGGATCACCCCGGCCACCCCGGCGCACAGCCCCGACAGCGCGTACGCCAGCACGATGTGCCGCTGCACCTTGACGCCCGCGAGCCGCACCGCCTCCCGGTTGCCGCCGATGCCCAGCAGCGCCCTGCCCGCGGGGGTCCGGTTGATCAGCACCCAGCCCAGCGCGAACAGCACCAGCGTGATGATCGTCGCGATCGGCACCGGGCCGAGGTTCTCCGCGCCGAGGGTGAGGAAGTCGGGCGTCGTCGGTGTGATCGGCGTCCGCGAGTAGACATAGGTGAGCCCGCGGAAGGTGGTCATCGCCGCGAGCGTCACCACGAACGGCGCCAGCGAGTACCGGGCGATCAGCGCGCCGTTGATCGTCCCGCACAGGACGCCGACGCAGATCGCGGCGAGGATCGCCACCGGAAGCGGCAGCCCCTCCACGAGCCCGGCCGACAGGATGCCGGTGAGCGCCACCACCGAACCGACCGACAGGTCGATCCCGCCGGTGAGGATCACGATCAGCATTCCCAGCGACAGCAGCCCGGTGGTGACCATCTGCCGCAGCAGGTTGGTGAGGTTGCCCTCGGTCAGGAACGCGTCGTTGGTGACACCCGAGACCACGATCACCACCAGCGCGGCGGCGACCAGCCCGAGGTTGGTGTACGGGACGCGCCCGCCCAGACCCTTCCGCGCGGCGGCGCCCGCGTCGTCCTGGGCGTCCGCCACCGTCTTCACTTCACTCATGCGTTCTCCTTGTGGGGGGACGAACTCTTATGGGGGGACGACCCCCCATGCCCCCCGGCGGAACCGCACGACCGCCCTCCGGGCACTCGGGCGGTCGTGCCCCCACGCCCCCCGGACAAGACGGCGGCATGAACTCGCTTCGCTCGCTCATGCCGCCACCCCCACTGAATGCGCCAGTACCTCGTCCTCGGTGGTGTCGGCCGAGCGGACCTCGGCGACCAGCCGGCCCTCGCGCATCACCAGCACGCGGTCGGTGGCGCCGATCACCTCGGCCAGGTCGGAGGAGATCAGCAGGATGGCCACGCCGTCCCGGGTGAGCTCGTCGATCATCCGGTAGATGTCCACGCGGGTGGCCATGTCGACGCCCCGGGTGGGCTCGTCGAGGATCAGCACGCGCGGCCGGGTGAGCAGCCACTTGGCCAGCACGACCTTCTGCTGGTTGCCGCCGCTGAGCCGGCCGACCGGCATCGTGGGGCGGGGCGGGCGGATGTCCAGCCGCTCGATCATCCGCCGCACGGTGCCGTCCCTGCGGCCGGGGTCCAGCAGGCCGTGCCGGCTCACCTGCCGCATCGTGGCGAAGGTGGTGTTGTCGGCGACGTTCATGCCGAGCACCAGTCCGGTGTCCTTGCGGTCCTCGGTGACCAGCGCGACCCCGGCCGCGATCGCCTCGCTCGGCGTGCGGAAGCCGATGGGCCTGCCGTCCAGCTCGATCGTCCCGGTGTCGGGGCGGTCGGCGCCGAACAGGCAGCGCGCGACCTCGCTGCGGCCGCTGCCGACCAGCCCGAACATCCCGACGATCTCGCCGGCGGCCAGGTCGAACGACACCTCGCCGAACGCCCCGTCCCGGCCGAGATCGCGCACGGACAGCAGCGGGGCGCCGGGCGCGGGCTCGCGGTCCGGGTAGATCTGCTCCAGCCGGCGCCCCGCCATCAGCGTGATGATCTCGTCCTCGCTGGTACGGGCGGGTTCCAGGGTCTCCACCACCCTGCCGTCCTTGATCACGGTGATCCGGTCGGCGATCTCCATCACCTCGGCCAGCCGGTGCGAGACGTACAGCACCGCGACCCCGCGCTTCCGCAGCGCCCTGATCAGGTCGAACAGCCGGTCCAGATCGGACCCGGCCAGCACCGCCGACGGCTCGTCCAGGACCAGCAGCCGGGGCCCGCCGGCCAGCGCCTTGGCGATCTCGACCATCTGCCGGCGCGCCACCGACAGCCTTCCGGCCGTGGCGCGGGGGTCGATGTCGGTGAAGCCGATCTCGTCCAGCAGCGCCCGGACGCGGGCGTGCGCAGCGCCCCAGTCGATCATGCCGCGCGTGGTGGGCAGCGCGCCCAGCAGCACGTTCTCGGTCACCGTCAGCTGCGGGACGAGGCTGAGCTCCTGATAGACGGTGCGGAACCCGCGGTCGTGCGCGTCCTGCGGGCTGTGCAGCCGCAGCGGCTCGCCGTCCAGGACGATCTCCCCGCCGTCCAGCGGCGCCGCGCCCGCCAGCACCTTGATGAGGGTGGACTTGCCCGCGCCGTTCGCGCCCGCGATGGCCAGCACCTCGCCGCCCTCGACGGTCAGGTCGACGCCGTGCAGCACCTCGACGCCGCCATAGCCCTTGCGCAGACCTTTGAGTTCCAGCCTCATGACAGGGCGTCCATGACGATGATGGTCTTCTGCTCGGTCATCTCCAGGAGCGTGTCGTGCAGTCCTTCCCGCGCCCCACCCGTCAGCTTGGGCCCCCCGAACGGGAGGTTCTCCGCGCGCAGCGCCGTGGAGCCGTTGATCACCACGCCGCCGACCTCCAGACGGCTCGCCAGGCCGAACGCGCGCTGCACGTCGCGGGTCCAGATCGCGGCCTGCAACCCGTACGGGGAGGCGTTGGCCAGCTCCACCGCCTCCAGCGGGTCGCCGACCCGCAGCAGCGGCGCGACCGGGCCGAAGATCTCCTCGGCCACCGCCTCCTCCTCCGGCGCGACGTCCACCAGCACGGTCGGCGGGACGAACGCGCCGTCGCGCGGGCCGCCGACGACGGGCTTGGCGCCGCCGCGGACCGCCGCGTCCACCGCCTCGGCCACCGCGATCGCGGCGGGCTCGGTGATGAGCGGCCCGATGTCGGTGGCCTCGTCGAGCTGGTCGCCGACGACCAGTTCCCGCGCCTGCGCCTCCAGCGCCTGCGCGAACTCGTCGTACACGCCGTCCTCGGCGTAGATGCGCTTGACGGCGCAGCAGATCTGGCCGTTGCCGCGGGCGAGCCGTCCCAGCACCACGGCCTCGGCGGCGCGTTCCACGTCGGCGTCCGCGCACACGATCAGGGCGTCGTTGCCGCCCAGCTCCAGGTGCGTGCGCTTGAGCGTTCCGGCGGCCAGCTCGGACAGGGCGCGTCCGGCGGCGGTGCTCCCGGTGAGGCTGATCATTTGCACGCCGGGCGTGGACGCCAGGAACCGGGCCAGCTCCGGTCCCCCGGGCACGAGCCGGTGCGCCTCGGCGGGCACACCGGCCCCGGTCACGATCCCGGCGATCTCCATCAGCGTGAGCGGGCACTTCTCGGGCGGCTTGACCAGCACCGCGTTGCCCGCGGCCAGCGCCGCCGCGGCCTTGTGCGCGTACAGCTCGACCGGGTAGTTGAACGGCACGATCGCCGCGACCACCCCGAGCGGTTCGCGCACGGTGACGGCCAGGTGCCGTTCCAGGCCGGGGACGGCGTCCAGCGGGATCTGCCGTCCGAAGATCCGGGTCGCCTCGCCGGCGAAGCCGCGGAAGATCCGGATCGCGGCGGCGACCTCCTCACGGGTCTGCCGGATCGGCTTGCCGTTCTCGGCGGCCAGCGTCACGGCCAGCTCGGCGGCGCGCCGCTCGATGCCGTCGGCGACGGCGTTCAGCATGCGGGCCCGCTCGTGCGCCGGGGTCGCGGCCATCGCGCGGCGCCCGCGCTGCGCCGCCTCGACCGCCTGCCGCGCCTGTTCTTCGGTGAGGACCGGCATCTCGCCCAGGAGCGCCCCGTTCCCCGGGTTGTGGACGGGCAGGCTCCCGTCGGTCGGCTGGTTCCCCAACATCGGCTCCCCAAGCTTCGTGCTATGCGTTCTGCTACGTGAAACAGCATCTCGTGTTATAAAACAACCGGAACATTAAGTCTGGGGGTGCACGCTGTCAATGGGCGAAGATCGGATCGATGACCGCCCGGGTTCCGCCGCCGGCGAGCAGCGGCGGGGCGGACGCTCGTCCTCGGCGGGCAACGCGGTGAGCAAGGCGCTGAACGTCCTGGAGGCCGCGGTGGCCGGAACCGGTCCGCGGCGGCTGGCCGACATCGCCGCCGACTCGGGCGTGCCCAAGGCCAGCGCGCACCGCATCCTGGCCGCGCTCAACGAGCTGGGCTTCATCGCGAACGAGGGCGACGGGACCTACCGCGCCGGCACCCGCATGCTCGCGCTGGCCGAGGAGGTCAGGGCGATCGGCGGCGCGGGCGTCGGGGAGATCCTGGCGGACCTGTCCGCCGAGGTCGGGCAGACCGTCCACCTCGCGCTGCGCGGCGGCGACCACGCCGTCTACGTGCACAAGGTCGAGGCCGACCAGCCGTACCGGATGGCCTCGCGGGTGGGCATGCGGCTGCCGCTGCACAGCACCGCCATCGGCAAGTGCGTGCTGGCCCACCTGCCCGAGCCGGAGCTTGCGGCGATCATCGCCAGCGCCGGGATGCCCGCCAGGACCGACCGCACCATCACCGACCGGGCCCGCCTGGACGAGGAGCTGGCGCGCATCAGGGAACGCGGCTACGCCATCGACGACGAGGAGAACGAGCAGACCATCCGCTGCATCGGCGCGCCGGTGTTCGACCGCGGCGGCGCCGTCGCGGGTGGCGTGAGCATCTCGACGGTGACGTTCATGGTGCCGTCCGAACGGCTCGTCTCGTACGCCCCCGCGCTGCGCGCCACGGCCGCCAAGCTCGCCGCGCTCTGGTGAGTCCGCGCCCGGCTCTTCCCGGCCGGTTCGCGCAAGCCCGCTTCGGGACGTGCGGCGGCTCCGTATCATCGCGTGCGTGCGCCGGAGGTACAGCTACCGCAACGCAGTGATCCTGCTCGGCGGCGAGAGCGCTCTCTCCGGCCTCCTCGACAAGGTCTCCGCCATCGCCCTGCTGGGCACGGGCTCGTTCGACCTGCTGGACGCGCGCATGGAGGCGTCCAAGCTGGCCGACTCGTTCATCAGGAACCTGCGCGACCGGGTCAAGGGCCTGGCCAGGTACGACCGGACCGACCGCCTCATCGCCGCGCACGGCGTCGTGGTGGTCACCTCCTACTTCGAGGCCCTGGGCGACCTGAACCTCCGCGTCGCCCGATCCCTGGACGAGCGGGATCGGGAGAGGCTGGTCGACCGGGATCCCGTCGGCCACTGGGTGGAGCAACTGATCGCCGCCGAGCTTCCCGTGCCCTCCCCGCAGAACCCGCACGAAACGCTGCTCGACAAGATCGGGCAGCTCTACCGGCGCTTCTCCGCAGATCTGCTCGCGCTGGTCTCCGGCCTTGAGCTGTGGAGCCGCTGGAACGCGACCGAGCGGGGCCGGGTGAGACACGAGCTCGGGGAGACGCTTCCCATCGCCGCCCTCCGCCGCTACGAGGAGCACTTCCGCCGGCTCGTGGCGGATTTCCCCGAGGTCGAGTGCTGGGTGAACCTCTCCGAGCACGAGGCCACGCGCCGAACCGTCCGCCAACTCCAGGAAAGCCTCTCCGGCCTCCAGGACCGGCTCGTCCGGATCACCTCGGGACGCACGCCGTCCGACCGTCTCGGCGCCCTGATCCGCGAGAGCAGGGCCGCGCTCTCCCGGAAGATCATTTCGGCGGACGAGGTCCCCGAGGGCCTCGCGATCCCGATGCTCGGTCAGGCGTACGTCAACCCCGGCTTCAAGCTCCTGCCCTCGGGGAGCGGCGACCGGCGGCCCGCCGACGAGTCGGTCTGGGAAGACGTGGCGCGCCGCGACGACCTCAACGACTTCCTGTCCGGGTACCTGACCCTGCCTCAGGCCACGCAGGCGCCGCTGCTGATCCTCGGCCAGCCGGGCGCGGGCAAGTCGGTGCTGACCAAGATGCTCGCCGCGCGGCTGCCGCCGGGCGACTTCCTGCCGCTGCGGGTCGAGCTGCGCACCGTCCCCGCCGACAGCGAGCCGCTGGGGCAGATCGAGCACGCGATCAGGGACGCCCTGGACGAGCCGATGCCCTGGCCCGAACTCGTGCAGGCCGCCCAGGGCGCGCTTCCCGTCGTGATGATGGACGGCTTCGACGAGCTGCTCCAGGCGACCGGCGTGAGCCAGAACGGCTACCTGGAGAAGATCGTCGAGTTCCAGGAGCGCCAGGCCGAACGCGGACGCCCGGTGGCGGTCATCGTCACCAGCCGCACCGCCGTCGCGGACCGCGCGCGGGTGCCGAGGGAGACGCCGGTGCTCCGCCTGGAACCGTTCAGCCCGGAACAGGTGGACCACTGGACCGAGATCTGGAACCGGTGCAACGAGCGCTACTTCGCCGAGCATGGGCACCAGCCCTTGTCGCCCGACGACGTGCGTGCCGTCCCCGATCTCGCGAGCCAGCCCCTCTTGCTGCTCATGCTCGCGCTGTACGACGCGGACGCCAACGCGCTCCGGCAGGCGCGCGGTCATCTCGACGAAGCCGAACTCTACGAACGGCTCCTCGTCTCCTTCGCCAAGCGGGAGGTACGGAAAGGCGGCAAGGACCTGGGGGACGCCGAGCTCACCCGGTCGGTCGAGAACGAACTACGCAAACTCGCCGTCACCGCGTTCGCGATGTTCAACAGAGGGCGCCAATGGGTGACCCAGGAGGATCTGAACGATGACCTGAACGCGCTGAAGGTGGTCAAACCCGTGACCGCTCGCGAGACCGGCGACTTCCGCCGTTCGCTGTCGGCGGCCGAAAGCGTCATCGGCGGGTTCTTCTTCGTCCACCGCGCGCAGGCGCTGCGCGACGAGCAACGTCTGAACACCTACGAGTTCCTGCACGCCACGTTCGGCGAATATCTGGTGGCGCGACTGGTCGCCCGTGAGCTGGCCCAGTTCGCGGAGGAACTGGAGTTCGCGCGGCTGCACGACCGGTTGGACCGCCGCCCCGATGACGCCTTCCTGCACGCGCTGCTTTCGTTCGCGGTGCTCACCACCCGGGCCAACATCACCCCGTTCTTGCGGTACGGGATCGCGAAGAGGGTCCCCGAGGACAAGAGGGATCTCTTGCTGGAGTACCTCTGCGAGCTTTTCGCCGGCTCCCTGGAGACCCGCACGGAGAACACCTTCGGAGACTACCGCCCCGTCCATGCGCTCGCGCCACGCGGATACGCCGTGTACAGCGCCAACCTGCTGCTTCTCTGCGCCGTCGTGACCGATCGGCCACTGACCGGAAACGAATTGTTCTGTACCGACGACGCGGAGGACTCGTACGCCCGGTGGAGTTCGTGCAGCGGACTGTGGGAGTCGCAGTTCGGAGGGGAAGAATGGGCATCGCTGACACGCACCTTCACCCCCGGGTATCCAGGAGGCGACGAACCCCCTGCGCTGACGCTGCGTATGGATGATGTCGATGCTGTCAGGGTCAGCACGCTGGATCCGTTCCTCCGGCTGCTGAGCGACGGGAAGGATGCGGTGATCCCGCTCGATGCGGGATCGTACTTTCGAGAGGTTCTCTTCGGCCTTAGAATTTCGCAGATCAATTTTCTGCTGGCCTTGCTGCCCTATCTGAAATATATCGACCCGACGATGGTCGGCGAAGATTTTTTTGCCGGCCCTCCTAGAATAAGGCATTCCGCTGGAAGCCTTCTGGAGGTGCTTCTGGCTCCCGTCGAGGACGTGGAGGAAAGGGTTCGGACATACGAGGACGCCCTCTTCTTCATTGGAAGGTCGAGTGTACGGTACGGCGATCTGGTCCTGAAACAGATGGAGGAGGATCTCGACCTCATCCCCGCTGAGCGCCTTCTCCGGGCGTTGGATGAAACGTTCCTTCCTTCCAAATTCGGTCGGCAGCAGCTTCACACCCTCCAGCGGCTGCTCCGGCGGCTCGTGGACCGGGCCGACGTCGATCCCGATCGCCTGCGTGAGGTGCACGACAGGGTGACCCGGGCCATCCGCCAGGAAGAGTGGATGCCCGGCGAGTGAGGGCGGCCGATAGCGGTCGTCTATTCGGAGTCGTGCCCATCGGGGTTGACCTCCCGAAGCCTTTGGCGCTGGACTGGTCATCGCCGTTGTTCGCGGCTTTCCATGGCCAGCTCCCAGCGATTCGGCGAGTTCAGGCGTGACCCTTCACGGGGCAGGGGGACATCGGATGGACGGCTGGCGACTGCACGGGTACACCGAGGTCGGTGAGCTGGGCTCGGGGGCGCAGGGACGGGTGGTGCTGGCCCGGCGGGACGGCACCCGCGGCTATGTCGCGATCAAGTACGCGGCGGCGGACGGGAACCGCGTGCCGACCCGTGACGAGGCCCGTCTCATGGCGGCGGTCGACGACGAGCATGTGGCCCGCTTATACGAACTCGTCGAAGGCCCCGGCGGCGTGGCGATGGTCATGGAGGCGGTCGAGGGCGTCTCACTGAAAAGGCTGCTGCGCGAGCACGGCTCCCTCGAACCCGAGGCCGCGTTGCTCGTCCTGAAGGGGTCCCTGCTGGGGCTGGCGGCGGCGCACGAGGCCGGCATCGTGCATCGCGACTACAAGCCCGCGAACGTGATCGTGCGCCGCGACGGCACCAGCAAGCTGATCGACTTCGGGCTGGCGACCCCGGCCGGGCAGGGCTCGCTGACCGGGACGCCCGCGTACATGGCGCCCGAGCAGTGGACCGGGGCGCCCGCGTCGCCCGCCACCGACGTGTACGCGGCGACCTGCGTGTTCTACGAGTGCGTCGCGGGCGGGCCGCCGTTCACCGGGGACAACCCGATGGCGCTGATGGCGCAGCACACCAGCGCGCAGGTGCCGATCGGGGCCGTGCCGGTGGCTCTGCGCGAGCTGGTGGCGCACGGGATGGCCAAGAACCCGGAGGCCCGTCCCGCGACGGCCGCCGAGTTCCTCCGCGAGCTGGAGGCGGCGGCGGTGGCCGAGTACGGCGAGGACTGGGAGCGCCGCGCCCTGGCCATGCTCGCGGGCGCCGCCTTGGCGCTGGCGGCACTGTTCCCGCAAGCGCTCGCCACCGGCACGGCGGGGAGCGCGGTCGCGGGCGGCGCGATGGGCCGGAGCACCGTCCGCGAGCTCCTGCGCGGTGGACGGCACACCGTGAAGAACCTCAGCAGGCTCCAGATCCTGTCCGGGGCGGCGGCGTTCGTCGTGGTCGCGGGCGCCACCACCGCGATCGTTCTGGCCGGTGTGGGGGACGACTCCCGCGACCCGATCGCCCTGACCAAGCCGAGCCCGTCGGCGGCGCCGACCGTTCCCGTCACGGCCCCGTCGGGCACGCCCACGCCCAGCCCGTCCGCTTCCCCGGCGGAGTCGCCCACGGAGCCGCCGCAGGCCACCGAGCCGCCGCAGCCCACCGCCCCGCCCCAGGGCACGGAGCCACCCCAGGGCACGGAGACGCCCCAGGGCGCGGAGACGCCCCAGGGCGCGGAGACGCCCCAAGGTCCGGGGACCTTCGGGGCGCCGGAAAGCCCGGCTCCGGGCGCGACCGCGCCGCCCCCGCCCGTGACGCCGCCCTGCCCGGAGGTGACGCAGGCGGCGCAGACGATCGGCCCGGTGACCACGGGCGGCACCGCGTCGAAAGCGATCCCGATCCAGTGGAGCGGCTGCTACGACGCGTCCGCCATGCGGATCACGGGTCCCGCGGCCTCCGCGTTCAAGATCGCCGGGACCACCTGCCCGCCCGCGTCCGGGACGTCCTGCACGGTCACCGTCACCTACACCGCGACGGCCGGGTCCACGGCCACCGGCGCCCTGATCATCCCGGCGCGGGACGGGACGACCGCGGTGACCGTCCCGCTGACCGGCCCCGTCCCCGCCGACTGCGTCCCGATCAGCCGCACGGAGGATCTCGGCGCGGTGCCGGTCGGGCGGTCGGTCGAGCGCGAGTTCTCCTACCCGTGGCTGATCTGCGACAACGAGGCGGCCATGCGGGTCGAGGGCGGTGCCGGGCAGTTCTCGGTGACGCTGACGAACTGCCCGCCCGAGGGCACCAGCGGTCCGTGCTTCTACCGGGTGACGTTCTCCCCGAAGAGCGCGGGCGCCCACTCCGCCAAGATGATCATCCCGAGTGACGAGGGCGGACACGCCGTCGAGATCACCCTCACCGGCACCGGCACGGATGGAGGCGAGGATCCCAGTAACCAGAACGGGACGGACCAGGCCCCGGCGACCGGACCCGCCCCATCCGGGGACACGGATACGGCCAAGCCGAAGCCGTCCCCGTCAGGCCCGGACCCGCAGCCGCAGGACCCCGCGCCCGAGCCGTCCCAGCCCAAGCCCGCCGAGCCCGAGCCCGAACCCGAGCCGGTGCCGTCCACCATGCCGCCGCAGAAGGAGGTGGAGTCGGCCGTCCAGCCCTTGAACGCCGAGGACGGATGAGCGCAGGGGACCTGCCGGCCGCGGCCTGGCCACGGGAACCGGGGGACCCGGCGGCGTTCGGCCCGTACGAGGTGGTGGGCTCGCTCGGCGAGGGCGGGATGGGCCGGGTGTTCCTCGGCCGCGCCCGGGACGGAGCGTTCGTCGCCATCAAGGTCGTGCGGGAGGAGCTGGCCGCCGACGAGGAGTTCCGCCAGCGGTTCAGGCGGGAGGCCGGTGCCGCCATGCGAGTCCCCAGGTATTGCACCGCCGAAGTGCTCGCCGCCGACCCGGACGCTCCCGAGCCGTACCTGGTCACCGAGTTCATCGACGGCCGGACCCTGGAGGAGGCGGTGCGGTCCGGCGGCCCGCTGCGCGGCGCCGACCTGGACCAGCTCGGTGTCAGCGTCGCGGCGGCGCTGGTGGGCATCCACGGCGCCGGGATCGTCCACCGCGACCTCAAACCGGCCAACGTGCTCCTGTCGCGGGTCGGGCCGAGGGTCATCGACTTCGGGTTGGCGGGCGCCGCGGACGCGACCCGCCTCACCCGCGACGGACGGATCCTCGGGACGCCCGCCTACATGGCCCCCGAACAGCTCCAGGGCCGTCCGGTCCCCGCGTCGGACGTGTTCGCGTGGGGCGGCGTGATGCTCTTCGCCGCCACGGGCGACCGGCCGTTCGGCGGCGGCACGCTGCCCGACATGGCGATGCGCATCATGCAGGACGCGCCGGACCTCACCGGGCTGACCGGGACGTTGCGCGCGGCCGTGGCGGCGGCGATGAGCAAGGATCCCGCCGAACGGCCCTCCGCGGCAGGGCTGCTGGAACTCCTCGGGGTGAACGCGTCGGGCGACATGCTGCGCACCCGCGTCGACCAGCCCGTCCTGCCCCTTCCGGCCGCGCACGCGGTCCCGGCCACGGGCACACCCCACGGACAGGCGCCTCAGGACGGGACGACCCAGCCGGGCACGGCCGTTTCCGAGCAGCCGACGACCCCCGGGCGGTTCGAGGACGAGGGCTCGCTGCCCGGCGACTGGCGGACCACCTGGACGCCGCCGCCGTCCCGCACCCTCAGGCGCCGCCGCAGGAGGAGGCGCGCGCTGTCCCTGGCCACGATCCTGCTGAGCCTCGCCGTCATCGGCGGCGCCGCGGCGTGGACCGTCCTGCGCGACCGTCCGGCCGAGCTGGTCGTCACCGGTGTCAGCGTCCGCGCCGACCGGGCGAAGGCGGGGTGCGACGCGCACGTGGAGGTGACCGGGACCATCACGACCAACGGCGAGCCCGGCCGGATCGTCTACCAGTGGCAGCGCAGCGACCAGCCCGGTCCCGACCCGCCGCTCCAGCAGGACGTGGGGGAGGGACGCGACACCGCCACCGTCCGCCTCGGCTGGGACATCAAAGGCAAGGGGACGCGGGCCTTCACCGCGACCCTCATCGTCTTGAACAGCCCCACCGCGCAGGGGTCGGCGTCATTCGAGTACTCCTGCAAGGGCTGACCACCCGCACTGGGGTTACTCGTCCACCCAGCGGTGCTTCTGGGCCAGGGCCAGGATGCCGTCGCGCAGCCGCAGCATTTGCGTGCCGGTCAGGTCGGGGCTGCGTTGCAGGAACAGCTCGGTGAGCTCCTGCCGGAACTCGCCGGGGGTCAGCACGTCGCACAGCCCGTCGTCATTGAACGGGACGGTGGAGCGGGACGGCTCGGCAGCGGTGGTCGTGCGGGCGCCGCCGCCCGCCAGCCGCACCGCGAACGCCTTGGGCCCGCGCTCGCCCTCCATCGCCTCGAACTCGACGGCCGTTCCGGGGCCGAACGCCGACTTGTCGTCCCCGAGATCATTGGCGTGCACGAACACATCCTGCCCGCCGTCATCGGGGACGATGAATCCATAGCCCCGCACTTCGTCGAATCGCAGAATTCGTCCCGACCGCCGCACCATCGTCCCATCGACCAAAGCAATCCCCGGCCGCCGGCGCTCGCTCGTCCCCTGGAGCCGCCCGCGGCTGCTACCTAAGACCAGACGCAGCCTAGCACCTTGTCAAGGGTGCGGTGTCCTGCGCAAGCACGCCTTTGCCGCTTCCTTCACCACCCTTCCGGCGGATGCCGAAATGGTCGATCTGGCCCCCGATGCGCACACGGAAACCCTGGACCACGCCGCGGAGCGCTCCCCGCGGCGGTGATCATTTCGCTCGCCGGTCCGGGACGACTAAGCCCGCCGGAAAGCCCGCCGGTGGAATTCCGGAAATGGCGGCATGGCCGTTCGCGGCCGGTCGGCCGGGACGGCGCGGCGGCGGCACGTCCCCTCGGCGCGGTAAGGGACGAGCCGCCGCCGTCGCCGGGCCCCGAGCGGGAAGGCGCCCGGCGACGGTGCGGCCCGCCCCGGCTCGATCCTGCCAGGTCAGTGCCTGCGGCCGCTCTTCAACGCGGCCAGCGAGGCGAAGTACGCGGGCTTCTTGGCGTAGTTCTCGTCGAAGACGAGGGCGGCGCCCTCGCCGCGGAAGAAGTCCGGCACCCACGAGTACTTGTCCGTCACGCCCCACAGCGTCACGCCCCGGCAGCGCCGGACGGCGACGCACGCGGACACGACCTTGGTGTAGTCGGCGGCCTGGGCCGCCAGCTTCTCGGGAGTGGGCGGGGTGGGCATCCGGATGTCCAGCTCGGTCACGTACACGTTGACGCCCAGCCTGGCGAACCGCTCCATGTTCTGCCGGATGTCGGACGGGACCTGCCCCAGGATGAGATGCCCCTGCATGCCGACGCAGTCGATCGGGACGCCACGGCGCTTGAAGTCCTTGACCATGGCGTACACGGCGTCGCTCTTGGGGTTGATGCCGTCGATGTTGTAGTCGTTGTAGCAGAGCTCGGCCTTGCGGTCCGCCTTCCGGGCCGCCTTGAACGCCTCCTCCAGATACTCCTCGCCGATGACGTTCTGGAAGATCGTGGCCCGCCGCGCCGCCTGCGGGCTGTCGTCGAACGCCTCGTTCACCACGTCCCAGGACCGTAGCTGCCCGCGGTAGTGCCCGGCCACCTTGGCGATGTGGCGGCGCATCACCTTGAGCAGCTCGTCCCGGTCGGTGATCTCGTTCACCCAGGGCGCGAGCTGGCTGTGCCACACCAGCACGTGCCCGTGGACCCGCATGCGCTCCTTTTTGGCGTGCCGCACCAGCTCGTCGGCGGGAGCGAAGTCGAACTGGCCCGGGGCCGGTTCGGTGGTCTCCCACTTCATCTCGTTCTCGGGCGTGAGCTGGTTGAACTCGCGGTCGAGCGTGGCGCGGTAGGCGGCCTCACCCATGTGGACCACGGTGGTGGCCGCACCGATGTCCCGGCCCGTACGGGCGGCGGCGTCCTGCAACGTGCGCGGCGCCTTGTGCCGGTGGTGGCCGTCGTGCGCCGAAGCGGTGGCCGCTCCGCCCGCCATCAGGCCGGCGGTGAGCGCGCCCGCTCCGAGCACCGCGATGAGCGCTTGCTTCATGGACGTGTCCTCTCTCGGGAAATGGGAGCGGCGGGGGGCGGAGATCACCGGCCGTGCCCGGCGCGCAGGCTCTCCGGCGGGCCGAGGTAGCTGGCGGGCAGGCCGCCGGTGTCGATGACGACCTTCTGCACCACCACGGTCGGGTCCACCATCCAGACCTTCACGGTGTGCCGGCCGGGCGCGGCGATCTGGTGCGTGGTGACGGTCCGGTTGACGTTGTCGGAGGTGTTGCGCTCCCACTGACGGTTCATGGACGTGTCATCGGCACCGGTCGCCCGGGTGATGTTCACGACCTGCGGGGTGCCGCCGTCCACCGACACCGCGTAGCGCAGGCCGTCGGGGTTCAGGACCGGGTTGCGCGGCGACAGGTACACCCAGACCTTCACCGGGCCGGTCGTGAACAGCGTGGTCTCGTACTCCAGGCGCGGGCCACGGCCGGGCTGCCGGCTGGGCGCGGTCACCGGGACCGGCGTCATGCCCGCGTCGGTGCGCCCGATGCCGGGGATCCGCTTCCAGGAGGCCGTGGACGTCCCGACCGCGCGGGTGTAGCCGTCGCCGTCCATCGACACGTAGCCGCCGGCCTCGACGAACCCGCTGAGCCGTCCCGCCGCCGGCTTCGTGACGACGGCCTCGACCGTCACGGTACGGCCGGCGCCGGAGACCGTGATCGGGACGCGGGTCGTGCCCTTGGGCGCGCGGTCCCAGTCGATCCGCACGGTCGCGCGGATCTGCTTGCCGACCCGTCCCTTGGCGGGAGTGACCTTCACCCACGGCCGGGACGGCGTGATCCGGTAGTCGAACGGTGTGGCGCCGCGGTTGAACACCTCGATGTACTGGGCCGGGCCGCGCCGGTACGGGCTGAACTCGGGCAGGACGGCCGTGCCACGCTCGTCCGGCCACCACTTGTCGGAGCCGTCGATGCCCACGCCCATGTCCGCGCCGTTCGGGACGGTGTGCCGCCGGACCGGCGGGAAGATCTCGTCGGGGAGGGCCTCGTTGTTCAGCTCGGGCTGCTGCCACGGCGCGTTCGGGCCGTACCGTTCGACATCGCCGTATCCGAGGACGGGCTGGGTCTGGAAGTCCTTCCACTTACCGCCCGCCAGACGGTTGTTGTAGTAGTCGTTCATCGTCTTGAGCTGGTCGAACTTCCGCTCGGCCAGATCGGCGTGGTCGTTGGTCGCCGCGCGTCCCTGCCGGGCGTACAGGATGCTCGTGAACTCGGCCTGGCGGATCTCGTACACCAGCGACGTCGCCTTCACCTGGTAGTAGACGAGCTGGTAGAAGGCGTCCTGATCGGGGCCGGGGATGCGGCGGCGCAACCGGTCGGCCTTCGCCGCCAAACGCCGCCACCGCTCGGTGACCGCGTCCATCTCCTGGTGCTGGTTGAGGTAGTACGGGGTCTGCTTGTCGTCGTAGACCACCGCGCTGGGATCGGTGCTGAGGTCCTTGTCCGGGTCGACGGTGATGCGCCGGTTGGTCAGCTCGGGCTTGCGCAGCGCCTGAAGGTCGCCGTACTCGTGCAGCACCTCGGCGATCTCGGCGGCGTTCCTGGTGCCGAAGTTCTGCGCCGCGTAATCCCGCTCCCACGCGCCCAGGCTCTCCAGCGGGTAGTTGCTCGGGTTCCACGCGTAGTCGAGGAAGAACTGAAGCGGCATCTCCTGGTTCTTCATGTCGCCGACGTTGACGGCCCACAGGTTCCTGATGCCGTACTGGTACGACTGGTGGAGCTGCTCCCAGGTGTTGGCGAGCTGTGTCGTGTCCACCCACTTGTAGTTGCGGCCGCCGCCCACGTAGTCGTAGTGGTAGTACAGCCCGTACCCCCCGGAACGCGGCGGCGCGCTGAGGTCGGGCATCTTGCGCATGTTGCCCCAGTTGTCGTCGGCGTAGACGACCGTGACGTCGTCGGGCGCGCGCAGCCCCCGGTCCCAGTACCGCTGGACCTCCTTGTAGAGCGTCCACACCTGCGGGGTCTCCGACGTCGGCCTGCCGGTCTCCTCCTGGATGATGCGGCGCTGCGTGGCGATGATGTCCTGCATCAGCTCGATGGCGTCGCCGTCCGGCAGGCTGGTGTCGCCGTTGCCGCGCATGCCCAGCGTCACCACGCCCTCAAAGCCCTGCCGCACCTTGCGGCGGATGCCCTCACGCCAGTACGCCTCGATGGCCGCGCGGTTGCGCCGGAAGCTCCACTCACCCGTGCCCCCGTACGGGTCGTGACCGGGCTCGACGATGTCGCCGTTCTCGTCGCGCACGGCCGCCTTGGCGTGCCGGTTCCACTCCTCGATGCCGCGCATCATGGGCGCCTCGTGCGAGGTCCCCATCACCACGCCGTACTCGGACGCGGTCGCGTGGTTCCGCGGGTCGTCCTCCGCGAACGCCCGTCCCCACACGGCGGGCCACAGGTAGTTGGCCTTCAGCCGCAGCATCGTCTCGAAGACCTTGGCGTACAGCTCGCTGGTGAAGCCGCCCGGGTGCCCGGGGGCATGGCCGTCGCCGAAGAACTTGCGCGCCCACCGTCCCAGCGCGGGGTTCTCGTCGTTGATGAAGAAGCCGCGGTACTTCACCGCAGGGGTTCCCTGGGTATGCCTGCCCGGCTTCACGTACAGCGCGTCGCTCTTGCGCGCGGGCACGTCGTCCCACCAGTACCAGGGGGACACGCCCGCGTTCTTGGAGACGTCGTAGACGCCGAAGATGGTGCCGCGCTGGTCGCTGCCCGCGATGACGAACGCGCGCTCCACGCCGGGCATCGGGTCGTCCACCACCTGTTGCAGGGACGTCTCCCACCTGCCCGCGATGCCGTTCACGTTCAGCTTCCCGGCGCGCACCAGGCCGTCGATGAGCGGGCTCTTGCCGATCGTCCCGATCAGGACCACCGCGTCCTTCCGCGGCACCGCGCCGGTCGAGACGGCCGGCCGCACCCCGGTCACCCGCTCGATGTCGGCGCGCAGATCACCGGCCACGCGCACGACGCCCCGATGGTCCTGGCCGCTCACCACGATCGGCGCGGCCTTGCCCTTCGCGACCAGGGGGAAGTAGCCGGGCCCCGGACGTCCGGAGAGGTAGGAGGTCGGATGTCCCTCGGGTTCGTCTCGTCCGGGAGCCTTGGCGGCGGTCGTCGACCCGGCTGTCACGATCGCGGCCGTCGCCACGGCCACCAGGCGCCTCCAGGTCCCGCCCATCGGCGTCTCCTTAGTGTGGGAGAAGATATCGAAAGTTTTCGATACCTTTCGGAGGTCGGTGTGACCGTAACCACAACAGGCGCGACCGTCAACCATCCGGAAACGCCATCGAGGTACACTCCACAGCCCGGATGGGTGGTCTCGAAAATTTTCGGCACATTCGTCCGCCGCCGCTGCCGCCGCACGTTCTTCGACCGGCATTGATCCGGACACCCGGATACGGACGTGCAAGGGGTATGGGAGTTCTGCTTCGCATCCTCGTCGCCGCCGGTCTCGCGGCCGACGCCTACGTGCACTGGGTGTTCGCACCCGACATGGACCCGGGCCCCAACGCCCCGAGCGGGGTGATCCCCGGGGACGTCCTGTTCCAGGCCCAGGCGATCGTCGCCGCCGTCGCCGGCCTGCTCGTCCTGGCCTGGGCGCGCAGGTGGACCTACGCCATCGCCTTCCTGGTCGCGGCCAGCGCGGTCGGCGCCCTGCTTCTCTACTACTACGTCGACGTCGGCCAGCTCGGGCCGATCCCGGCCATGCACGACCCGTCCTGGTACGCGGACAAGACGATCAGCGGCGTGGGCGAAGGCGTCGCCGCGCTGGCCGCCCTCATCGGCTTCTTCACCGTCAACCGCAACCGCGAGGACGAGGATCCCTTCCCGGCGAACGGCACCCCGCAGTTCGACCGCATGCGCTGACGGCCCGACCTGGCACGAGGCCGTGACACCGGCGACCGCCGCCGGTGGACTCGGCCCTGCCGTCATGCACGTGTGGCGAGCGGATCGGCACCGCAGGACATCCCTGCGCAAGCGCACCGAACCAGGACAGCGGGCGCGGCGAAAGAAGCCGCGCCCGCTGTCCATTTTTCGATTACCGATGGCCAAGCGCCCCTCGTTTCACGGCTGACGCCGACGACGCCGATCCGGCGTGAACGCATCAACGGCAGCACGGCCACCTGGCGATGTCACAAGCGGATGGGTGGGAAGGACGTGCCGAGGCTCATGCCCCATGCCAGAAGCGACTCCGAGGGCGCCGAGCCCGCCGGGGGCGGAAGTCGCGCGGTGCTAGGCGGTATGCAGACGTGTCGCGGTGTGGCCGCCCTCGGACGCCGAGCGCGCCGTTCCACGTGAGATCGATGGGTACACGCGCCGTAACGGCGGCGCCGATCCGGCGTGAGCACGTCAGCGGCGGTACGGGCTCCTGGTGATGGTCGAGCGGGGAGCGGTTGGCTGGGGGACGTGCCGGGCCTCTCGCCTCGGGCCGGGGGACGACTGCGAGGGCGCCGAGCCCGTCCGGGTGGCGGCCGACTGCGCCGTGCTGGACGAGATGCGGGCGTGCTGCGATGTGGCCGCCCTCGGACGCCGAGTGCGCCGTTCCCGTGAGGTCGATGAGTACGCGCGCCGTAACGGCGGCGTGCCGCGATGTCGCCGCCCGCGCGGGGAGCTTGGGCGCTGATTGTGCTGTCCCCACGTGGGAGGAGTACGCGCGCCATGACGGTGGCGCCGATCTGGCGTGAGCGCATCAGCGGCAGTGCGGGCACTTGGCGGTGGCCAAGCAGGGCGCGGTTAGCCGGGGGACGTGCCGGGGCCGACTACGCGGTGCTGGGCGGTATGCGAGGGTGTCGCGATGTTGCCGCTTCCGGGCGCCGAGTGCGCCGTTCCCGTGAGGTCGATGAGTACGCGCGCCACAACGGCCGCGCAGAACTGGCGTGGACGCGTCAGCGGGGTACGGGCACCCGGCGAAGGCCGAGCGGGGAGCGGTTGGCCGGGTGGGACGTGCTGAGCGTGCCGCGATGTGGCTGCCCGCGCGGGAAGCCTGGATGCCGAAGGCGCTGTTCCATGTGAGAGGAGTACGCGCGCCATGACGGCGGCGCCGATCTGGCGTGAGCGCGTCAGCGGCGGTACGGGCTCCTGGTGATGGTCGAGCGGGGAGCGGTTGGCCGGGTGGGACGTGTTGAGCGTGCCGCGATGTCGCTGCCCGCGCGGGGAGCTTGGGCGCTGAGTGCGTCATTCCATGTGAGTACGCGCGCCACAGCGGCCACGCGGACCTACTGAAGGCATGACGGCAGCACGGCCGCGACCCTCAGAACCGAAAACGCGCCCACGTCCACTTCCCGTCCGGCTCTCGCGTCCAGGTGATATCCCGATCCCCATCGGGGCACAGGCTCATGACGATGGGCAGCCCCCACCCCCCGATGTCCTCGGATTCGTAGCCGTCGTCCAGCGCGTTACCGTCCGGGACGACGCTGTTCAGCTCGGCCGGGACCCTGGTGGGCCGCGGTGACGCCCGCGAGGAGTCCCAGACGCCGACCCAGAGAGCCCGCCATTCCAGCGTGGCCTTGAACGTGACCTCGGCGAACGGCGTCGCCGCGATCGCGTTGTTGAGAAGCTCGGACGCCACCAGAAGCGCGTCATCGATCAGCCGATCGGGAATCACCAGCCGCCGCGTACACCGCTGCTCCCGGATGTGCGCCTCCAGCAGAACCCGAACCGTCCCGGGAAACGTCCTGGAAGGCATCTGCCTGACCATCAGGTCATTACTTGGTGATCGAGTCTTCGTCGCTCCCACTTCGTTTCCCCTGGTTCGTTCGCTAGCCCACATGCGAAGTCGAGTTGATCTTTCATACCCGCACTCCGCACGAGCGGAGGGCCGGTAGTCTGATTACTTCCTGTTGGTTAGATGTACCGTTTCTGTGACACAGCCTGCCCCTTGGATCGTATCCTGACCATGGATATCAGGACTTTCATGCAAGGCATGAAAATGATCAAGGAGCGTGGCGCGGATATGAGTCGACGGGACGCGGCAGACCCCCGGACGTCCATGTGGGACTTCATCGGATACTACTTGCGGTTCTTGCGAACTTCGCGAGGGCTCACCGGCGCTGAGGCAGGCCATGCCGCCCGCTGTAGTGCGGCCACCATTTCCAGAATCGAGACCGGCGAGCAGAGGATGTCAGAGCAGCAGGCCGAGCGGCTCGACGTGGCCTGGCGAACCGGTGGACTCTTCGCCACACTGATCTACTACGCCCGCCGAGCCAGTAATCCCGACTGGTTCAAGTCTTTCGTGCGCCAGGAGCAGGATGCGGACCGGATCAGGATATTCGCAGGTCAGCATGTCCCCGGGCTACTTCAGACCCCCGAATACGCGAGGGCGCTCCTTGAGGCAGGGCGCACCAAGGACAAGGAAGGGGCTCTAAGGCAACGGATGGCTCGCCAAGAGATTTTGCAGCGGGCCGACCCGCCCGACATATGGGTGATTTTGGCTCAAAGTGCTCTTTCGTGGCCCGTCGGGGGACATGCAGTACTTGCTGCGCAACTATCCCGGCTCGTCGAACTTTCAAGCCTTCCGAACGTGAGTATTCGTGTAGTGCCCCCTACTGCGGGAGCCTACGAAGGACTCGACGGGCCGTTCATGATCCTCGGTGGCAGGGACGGGGAGGTGGCGTTCGTTGAGGCGCCCAGCGCCGGGCGATTGGTCACAGACGCCGACGAGGTGAAAGACTTCGTTACCAGGTTCGACCGGATCGGGATGACGGCTTTGCCCATCGATGCGACGCTTAACCTGATCAAGCGGACCCTGGAGGACATGCAGTGAATCACCCCGTATGGCGCAAGAGCGGCCGGTCCAGCGGAGGGACCAGCGGTGAGTGTGTGGAGCTGGCCCGACTCGATGCAAGCGTTGGAATCAGGGACTCCAAGGCCCCCGAAGCGGGGTACCTGACCGTCAGCCCTGAGGCCCTGAGCGCCCTGGTGGGCCGGATCAAGGCTGGGGAGCTGGACGTGACGCCCTGAGGGTCGTCAGTCGCGGATCGAAGCGGGTGCGACGGGCTTTCGCAAATGGTGTAAGAGCAGTTACACCGAAGGCGGCACCAGCAGTCAGTGTGTTGAGCTGGCCCGCCTTGGTGCTGGCATCGGCGTCAGGGACAGCAAGGCGCCGGAAGCTGGGCACCTGACCGTGAGTCCTGAGGCCCTGGGCGTCCTTGTGGGGCGGGTCAAGGTCGGGGAGATGGGGCTGACGTAGTAGTCGCCCTTGTTGAGGGAAGACAGTGGTTGTGCCGGGTTGTCGTCGCGGCGATGAGTTTGGCGGCGGGCGCGGGTCTGACCCCCCGATCGAGACGACCGACTCATCGGAGGTAAGGCATGGGCCTCATCCACATCGAGCTGTTCGCGACCCTCGACCTGGTCGGGCAGGGGCCCGGTGCGCCCGACGAGGACCCGGTGGGGTTCCCGTTCGGTGGCTGGCAGGCACCCCTGATCGACGAGGTCGTGGGGGCACAGGTCGGGTCCTCGTACGAGGGCACCGACGCCCTCCTGCTCGGCCGCCGGACCTACAAGATCTTCGCCGCACACTGGCCGCATCAGGAAGGCGATATCGCCACGCTGTTCAACAGCGTCCCGAAGTACGTGGCCTCCCGCGGCAAGCCCGACCTGTCGTGGGCGGGGTCCACGCAGCTCGGCCCGGACCTGGCCGCCGCGGTGCGCGAAATCCGTGACCGGCACGAGCATGTGAAGGTCGTCGGAAGCCTGAACCTCGTGCAGACGCTGCTACGCGAAAAGCTCTTCGACCGTCTGAACCTTTGGGTGCACCCGATCGTGCTCGGTGTCGGTAAGAAGGTGTTCGACGGTGGCGCGGTCCCCACCAACGTCACTCTTCTGGAACCGCCGGTGGCAAGCCCGAAAGGCACCGTGCACCTGCGCTACGGACTCGCCGAGGGCACGCCTGAGACAGGGGATATGTCGGCACCCGACCGCGGTAACTGAGAGCGAGACGGCCCGCGTGCGGCTCACCCCGGGCCGGCGGGATGGGCGAGGTCGTAGGCGCGGGAGAGCTTCTTGGGGACGACCATGCGCCAAGCGTCGACGACCAGCTCGCGGGCCTCGGCCGGGTCCAACGCCGACAGCTCCGCGTTGACCCAGTTGAAGCGCATCTCCGACGCCGACGGCAGGTGGAACTTGTGCGGCTCGCCGGCGACGAGCGCGGCCCGCTCCTCCTTGGGGAACGCGAAGCCCATCACGCTCTCATCGAGGGAGAACGCCACGTACACGATCTGCCCGACGCGGAACTTCAACCTGCCGCGCACGTACACCGGGTAAGAGCGCTCCAGTTCGGTGCCCAGCGCCCGGACGTCCTCGACCACCGCCACGTTCGCACCTCCTCCGGTCTCATGCCGGTACGTCGTCGTGCTCCGGTCGCAGGATCGTGGCGGCGAACTCCGCCGCGATCCGGACGGGCCCGGCCTCGGGACGTGTGGTGGCGCTCGCCAGCGTGCCTTCGATCAGGAGCATGATGCGTTCGGCGTCGTACGCCGGGTCGGCACGGCCGAGCCGTTCCAGCTCGTCCTGGATCAACCGGTGCACCTCCGCGCGGTACTCGCGGGCGACGGCGTGCGCCGGATGGTCCGGGTCCTGAAGGGCCAGGTCCGCGCCGAGATAGCGGCATCCGCGGAAGCCCTCCGCCGTCACCGCCGTCTTGAGATGGTCGAAGATCGCCATGATCCTGTCGGCGGGCCGCTCCCCGGCGGCGTCCATCACCGCGCGATAGGTCTCCAGGTCCTTGACCGCGGTGCCGCGAAGCGCCTCGGCGAGCAGCTCGTCCTTGCTGCCGAAGTGCTCGTAAAGCGAACGCCGCGCGACGTTCGCCTCCTTCAGCAGCGCGGCGATGCCCACACCCGCCCCTCCTGGTACGTGAGGCGCTCGGCCGCCTTGAGAAGGCGCTCCCTGGGGCCCTGGGCCATGCGTTCGGTCACCTTTTCCAGCATGTCGGTCTTGCGACGGTAGATCAAACGGTCTACCGCAAGGGAAGGGGCGGCGACCATGCCCAGCCGCGACACCGCCGAGGTCATCGACCAGTTCGACAAAGCCTTCGTGGACCACGACCCGCCTGATCGGCACCGACTGGAGCCGATCCAGCCGGCACCTGAGGGGGAACGGGTCGAGGGCCAAGCCGCGTGCCTCGCGTGGTGGCAGACCCTTGCCGGACCGAGGCACCCAGTTCGAGCCAGAGCAGTGATATCGCCGGTGACCGCGCGACCATCCGCCGGCGATACCGTTACGGCAGGGAAGGCCGACTACGTCCGAGGCGTCAACCTGATGCGCGTTGTCGACGGCGTCATCGTCGAGGCCCTCGGCTACGGCAAGACCCCCGCCCCCGAAGCCGTCCCGCTCGTCACGTCAACCGGCGACTAACCGCACGCCACCGGCTCGCCGCGCGGGCTCTTGGCCGGGCCAAATTTTCGGATTGGCCGTGTAGCCGCGGCCGGTCTCGCCTGGACGATGGGGGCATGACGACACCACAACAGTCGGGGCCGGTATCGATAGGGGAGGCCGTCCGGTCCCTGCCGGGACCTTGGAAACCGCAAGACCTGGCATTGGCGAACGACACGGCCATACGGATCGCCTGGCTGGAGGGGGAGTTCCCCTGGCACGAGCATGAAGACGACGAGCTCTTCCTCTGCTGGGACGGAACCTTCCGCATCGAGCTCGAAGGACGGGATCCCGTCACGCTGGGCGCGGGCGACCTGTTCGTGGTCCCCAGAGGCACCAGGCATCGCCCGGTCGCCGAACGACGGGCTCATGCCCTCCTCATCGAACGCCCTGAAACAAAGCAGTACGGCAACGGCGGTTAGCCGGAAAGCAACGTCGCCAGGAGGTCGTAGAATTCGTCGGGCTTGTCGACCATGGCGAAATGCCCCGCGTCGGCGATCCGATGCATGTCGCGATGGGGCAGCAGCGGGCGCAGATGGTGTTTTCCGTCCTCGTCGCCGTAGATGTACGAGCAGGTCTGCGGCAGCTTGGTGAACAGTTCGAGAAGCTTGCCGCTGTCGGACCATTGCACCAGCGAGGTCGCACTTTGGTGCACGGCCGCGGGATCTGCGCCCGCATACCATGACGCCCAAGCCCGAAGATCTTTCCGGGGGGAGTTCCGCAACTCGCGCAGGAAGGACTCGTAGCCGCCCGGCACGAACTCGGAGGCCATTTGGCTTGCGATCTGCCTGCTGACGAGCCCGCAGTCCTCGGCGGTGAGGTTGCCTTCCACGCTGACACAGTGGCCAAGGGCCGGGACGCGTTCGGCCGCCAGCAGGCCGACGGCTCCGCCCATACTGTGCCCGACGAGGAACACCCGGCCGTCGGCCCCGGCCCTCCGCAGCGCCTCGATCACGCCGATGGTCGCCTCAGCATAGGACTCCAGCGAGTAGCCCTGATCGTGCCAGCGTTCGGAGTCACCGTATCCAGGCAGGTCGAAGGCGCAGATCGAGAGATGGTCCAGCGCCGGTGACTCGAATGCGCCGTCGAAACTCTCCTTGGCGCAACCGAGCCCGTGCACCAAAATCAGCAGGTCGCTTCCGGAGCGGCGAACCCTCGCGGAGATCCGGGTGGCGCGGCTCCCAGCGCGAACGACCAAATTGGTCATCTCACCCGGATCCGCGCATGCCACGCTGAGATAGCCCATGACAACGGTCCCAAGGTCGTCCTGTTATTAGCGGTGACTATTCGACACGGTAGCCTCCTCGCCGAGATCAAGAAGGACGCTCAAAAAGAATCATGAAAACCATGGTCAGATCACCGGTGTGGACGGCGGTAGGCGTGCTCCTCCGGTGTGATGCTCGTTGCAGGTAGGACGAAACACGATCTTGCAAAGTTCGGTCATGGTGATGTCGCCGCGTCACGGTGCGTAGAGAAGCCCCTCCAAGCGATCGCGCAGGAACCTGGGTGTGATCAGATCGAAGTGGCTTGAGCGGGAGCAGTCAAGATTGCTGATGTCCAGACCGCGGTCCCGCGCCGCCCTGGCCATGCCGTTGAACTGCTGTTCGTAGGAGAACGACATGATGATGTGGACGTCCCCGACGATGGTGGTCAGTTGACCGACCCGATCGAGGAACTGGTCGTAGCCGTCGACCCGCCAGGTGTCCACGACCTCGCTGGCATGGCGGCGCACCTGGTCGAGGTTCTTCGAGGTGATCTTCCTGAGGTAGTTGCACAGATAGCCGAGATCGTTGACATCGCGGGCCGAGTGGAGGATTCCCACCAACTCGTCCAGTGGGTCCGCCGCGGTGAGCGCGGCGACCTTGGAGGAGATGGTGGTGGTCGAATGATTGACGTTGGGATCGAGCAGTATGGCGCGCTCGATGTCCAGCCCCGCGACCAGGTCCCCGGCGTACCTCTTGAGGAGCAGTAGGACGTCGGCGCCGAAGGAGAAGCCGACCGCGGTGATGTTCTTCCCTGGGTTGTCGCCGCGAATCTTCTTGAGGGCGTAACTGAGCAGTTGCAGATGCGACTTCAAGCTGATCGGCTTGTAGTGCGGGTCGTCACGCTCTTCGGTGTTGAAGCCGAACATGGTGAGCGCGATGCAATGGAATTTGCTTTCGGCCATGTAGGGACGGAAGTCCTCGGAGTCCAGCCCCAGTCCGTGCAGGAAGACGACCAGTTCAGGGGAGTCGCGCTTGACCTCCAGGTAATGCAGCGAGCGCCCGACCACCGAATCATGCTCGTCCTCGATGTACTGCAGCGCGTCCGTCCCTATCGGGAACTCGCCGAGCTGGAGCTCGTGGAGGACCTGCCTCCGGACCAGCAGCCGGTACAGGATGATCGCCGATCCGCTCGCCACCATCGCGACCAGCAACACGGACAGGACCGGTGAACTGAGCCAGTGGCCGGAGGTCGTCAGCGCCCGGCGGAACTCCTCGGAGTAAAGGTTCGTCGCCAGCCCCAGGATCGTTCCGGCGACGCCCGCCACGGGGGCGAGCCAGCGAGGCACGCGCATGGAGGTCGCGGGCTGCCCGTGTTCACCATTCCGGCGGGTCACGGTGCCATGCATGGGCGCTGATTCTCAGTCGAAGGTCATGGGGTGGCGGTCAAAGAATTCCCGGTAGTGTTCCAACCTCGTCACCTTCCCCTTGAAATGGCCGTCGGACACCGCGCACACCCGATAGGGATCCTGCCGATCCCGGCAGTAGACCAGCACGTCGCATCCTTGGCGGGTGAGCTCTCCGCGCGGTTCGGTGACGATGAGAAGCCCTGGGGGACGCAGGCCCTCGCGCAGAGTCCGCACCAGTTTCGTCCGCATCGCCGTACTGATCTCGTAGAGCACATAGCTCAGGTTGCCGGCGTGCACGGCATTGTCGCGCAGGAACGCCGTCAGCGCCTCGTCATCCACCAGGTCCACCTCGTGGAACCGCACCTGCCCGCCTTCGTCGGCGAGAACGTCCAAAGTGAACGTCAGCTCGGAGAAGAGTTCGTCGTAATAGTCCGACAGCCCGTAGCATGAGCGCACCCATTCAAGATCGGGCATCGGGCCACGGTCGACGCCGAGCGACGATCGCAGCGGAATCGGCCGGAACCGGGGGATCCCCTCGTCCCAGGTGAGGTCGGGGGCGAACGTGCGGTAGAGGGTCTCGCAGTTGAGCTGCCGGGGCAGGATTCCCAGTCCTGTGCCGAAATCGGCGAAGGTGATGCCGTCGCCCTCGTGACCTGTGAAGAAAGAGCTCAGGATGGCCTGTGGAACAAGGAAGCGGCGCGCTCCGGTGAAGGAGTTGCGCCGCATGGAGACCAGCCTCCTGATGTCGTCGCCGTGCTCGCCTATCGTCTCCTCCAGGAGCTTCAGGCGCTCTTTCACGGAGGGCGCCCGATAGATCAGGGGAAGCGCGTCCGGCCGGACGGTCTTGATCGCGATGCCGATCAGGCTGATCAGGTGAGTGGCGCTGTGTACGGGCTGGTCGCCATGACATCGCTCCAGAATTCGACGCAACTCGGCGGACGACGCCGCGAGTCCGTAGCCGACCAGCCGGAAGAAATCCCGCCATCCATGATCTTGTGGATGGTTTCCCATTTCCCTGGCCGCCGACTCGAATTGGTCGAATTGCATGACTCGTGATGTTACCACCATTTAAAATGGTGGGCAAGTGGTATTAATTCACAG
Organism: Actinomadura sp. SCN-SB; assembly: GCF_043906805.1. Classification (NCBI taxonomy): domain Bacteria; kingdom Bacillati; phylum Actinomycetota; class Actinomycetes; order Streptosporangiales; family Thermomonosporaceae; genus Actinomadura; species Actinomadura sp. SCN-SB. The sequence continues at coordinate 249,745 of NZ_JBIMPP010000001.1, forward strand.
TGCGGGGCGTCGGTCCCGGTGTCGGCCGGCGCGATCTTTCGGATCTTGGCCCTGTGGACGGCCGGGCTAATGATCGATATCTCGCCGATGTGGCGAATGCCTTCCGCTGAACGGGAGACGGCCTGGAGTCCGGGAAAGCGTAAGGTGTCCCCGACAGTCAGGTCGGTTATGAAAAGCTGTCCCCGGAGAATGTGTTACCTGACTGTTCGGGTCACTTGCCGAGGCGGGGTCAGGGTTGTGGGGGTTCGAGGGTGAGGCCGGGGAGGTGGGCTGTTAGGGACTCGTGTTGTCCTTTGGACACCGGTGGTGAGACGCCTAGGGCTGCCAGTTCGGGGCGGAGGGTTTCCGGGTTCGGGTGTGTGATCTCGAATGAGCGCAGGGGGACGGTCGGCAGCGTTTCCGTTGGATGGGGTGTGTCGCCCCAGTCGATCAGGAACGGGAGCACGCCCGGTTGTGGTGGGGTGAGCCGCCATTTCAGCAGCGTGCCGTCCGGGCGGCGGCGTGACATGTCGTGGGCGTCGCCCGGATCGACCCCCGCCTTCCGGGCTCGCGCCACCGCCGTGTCGATGTCGGTGGTCGCCACCGCCCAGGCGACCAGCGCGGGTGCCTCCAGGTCGTCGACGCCGAACGGGCGGGGGCCGGCGGGCTCGGGCTGGCCGGGATCCTTCCCGACGATCTCCAGATAGCTGCGCCCGCCGAGTCCGAGCAGGTAGTTGCGGGTGCCGAAGCCGAGGTGCGGTCCGCCCTCGACCGGCCGGGTCCCCACCGCCTCGGCCACCCGCTCCACCGCGGCCTCCAGGTCCGGCGCCGCGTACACGAGATGATCCAGAACGGCCATGGCGCCGATCCTAGGCGGCCCGTTGCCGAGGAAAGGGGTCGCGGGTACGGTCGGGAGCGGTGGTTCTCCGGCCACCTCTGGGTCCGCGGGCAGGGCTGCAAGCTCACCGGTCAGCCAAGCACGTAGCGGCATGTTCTTTCCCGCCCGATGTCGCGGACCCCCGGGCGATGAGGGAAGGACTGCCTTGTCCGATCAGTCGCGCGCACGGCTGTGATCTTCCCGGTCGTGCTCGGGGTGGGCGAGCGCCTCTTCGGGGAGACCGGCTCCGCGAAATGCCTACGGCTCGTCCACGTTGGGACCCTCGGCGACGGCCTGGCCCACCTCACCTACCGGCCCGTCCGGTTCGAGGGGGAGGGTCGCCGAAGATCAGCGTGAGCTGGGCGTCGAGAGCGGCGACCGCGTCCTCCTCGGTGAGCTGCCGGGACAGCAGTTGAAGGCCGAGACCGTCGACGAGCGCGAGAAGCCCGGCCGCCGCACGGTTCGGATCGATGCCGTCCACTCCGGCCGCTCGCAACTGGTCGGCGAGGAACATGCGCATCTCCGCGGCGGACTCGCGCAGCCCCGCGCCGATCGACGGCTTCACCGCGGCGTACGCGAGGAACGCGAGCACGACGTGGTTCTCCAGCCAGCGCGTCTCGTCGAGCGGCAACACCTGCAGCAACAGACCGCGGACGAGTTCGAGCGGCGTCGCCGGAGCCCTGGGGGTCTGGGGGTCCGCCCCCAGGAGTGACTCTGAACGTTCTTCGGGCGAAGCCCTGGGGGTCTGGGGGTCCGCCCCCAGAAGCGACTCCGACCGCTCGCGGATCCGGTCCATGACCATGCCGAGCGCGAACGTCATCATCTCGTCCTTGGTGCGGAAGTAGTGCTGCACCATCCCGGTCGAGACCCCCGCCTCGGCCGCCACGTGCCGCAGGCTCACCTGCTCCAGGCCGCGCGTGGCGGCGAGTCGCATCAGCGCGTCCGCGAGCAGCTCCCGGCGTTCGCGATGGTCGACCTTGCGAGGCATGCGGACCAGTTTACATTGCGACTGTATTGCCATGTGATACATTGCAGTCGTATTGGAAAAGGAGGTGTCCGGAATGCATGTGCTCGACCTGGCGGCGATCGACCCGGAACGGCGGGACCTGGTGGGCGGGAAGGCCGCCGGCCTCGCCGCGCTGATCCGGCTGGGAGAGCGCGTACCGGACGGCTTCTGCGTCACGACCGAGGCCCACCACGGCGGCAGTGTGCCCCGGGCCGAGGTGCTCGCGGCGTACGACCGGCTTGGTGGCGGGCCGGTCGCGGTCCGATCCAGCGCCACCGCCGAAGACCTGCCGGACGCGAGCTTCGCCGGACAGCAGGACACCTACCTCGCGGTCACGGGCGCCGAGAACCTGATCAAGGCGATCCGTGCGTGCTGGGACTCGCTGCACACCGACCGCGCGATCGCCTACCGCGAGGCCGCGGGAATCGCGCACGACACCGTGCGCATGGCGGTCGTCGTTCAAAGGATGGTCGACGCCGAGGTGGCGGGCGTGCTGTTCACCGCCAACCCGCTCACCGGCTCGCGCGCCGAGTTCGTCATCGACGCCGCACCTGGACCGGGGACGGCGGTCGTGGACGGGACGAAGGCGGCCGACCACTACGTTCTGGACGGCACGGAACCAGAGCGACATGGCTGTCTCACCCCGGCCCGGCTGACGGAGCTTCGCGAGGTCGGCGAGCGGCTCGGCCACCGGCTCGGCGCGCCGCAGGATGTCGAGTGGGCCTACGACCGTGACGGCACGTTGTGGCTGCTCCAGTCGCGGCCGATCACCACACTGTTCCCGGCGCCCCCGGAGAGCGGGAAGCCGGGGCCGCGGCTCTACGTCGAGTTCGGTCATGTTCAGGGCATGCTCCAGCCGGCCACGCCGATGGGCGTGTGGGCGCTCACGTCCATGCTCGCGGGCATGCTCGCCTCGTTCGGCCTCACGGTCGAGATCGTCGACATCGGCGGGCGGCTGTACGGCGACCTGACCGACGCGATGCGCGACCCGTCCACCCGGCGGCGGCTGGTGAAGCTCATGGCGGTCGATTTCGGGCCGCGCGCACAGGCGGTGGTGGAGCACCTGCTGGACGACCCGCGGTTCGCTCCGGCGCGGGGCCCCCGCCGCCGTCGCGGCTCGGCCGCGCTGACGATGGGGCCGAAGGCGGCGGCCGGGATCCTGCGTGCGCTGGCCCGGCCCGCGGCCGCCCGGGAACGCGTGTTCGGCGAGATCGAACGCCTCCGGCGCCGGCCGGTCGGCGACCCGTCCACGACCGCGGAGCTCCTGGACCTGGTCGAGGACACCACGCGGTCGGGCGCCGACCTCGACGCGATCGTCTGGCCTGTCGTCAGCGGACTGCTGGTCTCCGCGGCGCTGCCGCCCCTGCTCAAGGGCATCGCGAGCGAGGACGAGGTCCGCACCGTGCTCGGCGGCATGCCGTACAACGTCACGATCGAGATGGACCTCGCGCTCTGGCGGGTGGCCGTGCGCGCCGCGCCCCACCGCGAGATCCTGCTGCACACGCCGCCGGCGGAGCTCGCCAAGGCACAACTGGCGGGCGAGCTGCCGGACTTCGGCCTGACGGAGTTCCTCGACACCTACGGCATCAGGGCCGCCGCCGAGGTCGACGTCGGCGTACCGCGCTGGTCGGAGGATCCGACGCCCGTGTTCGCGATGCTCGCGAACTACCTGCGCGTCACCGATCCCGAGCAGGCCCCGGACAGGCGGTTCGAACGCGCCGCGGCCAGGGCCGAGACGATGAGCGCCGAGCTGGCCCGGCGGGCCCGCCGCGAGCGGCCGTTGCGTGGTCGGCTCGCGGGCTTCTTCCTGCGCCGGGCCCGGGAGCTGAGCGGACTGCGCGAGGCGGGGAAGTTCGCAGGGCTGTACTCGCTGCGCGACCGGCGCCGGCGCCTCCTTACGATCGGTGCCCGGCTCCAGGCGGACGGGCTCCTTGACCGCGCGGACGACGTCATGTTCCTCACGATGCCCGAGCTGCGCATGGTCGTGGAGCGCGGCGACGATCCGCGCGAGACGGTCGCCGAACGGCGGTCGGAGTATGCGCGGGAGCTGCCGCGCCGGACCGTTCCGGTCGCCCTGCTCTCCGATGGCACCGACGTGGAGACGCTGCTACCGGCCCCGCCGTCGGACGGCCGCACGCTCACCGGCATGGGCGCGGCGTCCGGACGGGTCAGCGGCCGTGCCCGCGTGGTCCGCGACCCGGCGGGCGCGTCGATCGAGCCGGGCGAGATCCTCGTCGCGCCGACGACCGACCCGGGCTGGACGCCGCTGTTCCTGACCGCGGGCGGGCTGGTCAGCGAGACCGGCGCGGTGATGGCGCACGGGCCGACCGTGGCGCGGGAGTACGGCATCCCCGCCGTGATCTGCGTTCCGGGCGCCACCGAACGCATCCGGACCGGGCAGATGATCAGCGTCGACGGCGCCGCGGGGACGGTCACGCTCACTCCAGAGGTGGCCCGCCCTTCGTCGTGATGGTCCCGTCCGGGGCGACCTCTACCGAGAGCGGGGTGGAGCCGATCCGGATGTTGCGTACGGACAAGGGGCCGAAGCCCGGGACGGGGGAGAGGGACACACGCCCTTCGGGGATGTCGACGTCCAGGCCGAGCAGGGCGGTGACCAGGGCGGGGGAGACGGCCGCCGCCCACGCCTGAGGGCTGCACGCGGTGGGGTACGGGACGGGCGGCTCGCTCGCGTCCTGGCCGCCGAAGAGTTCGGGGAGGCGGTGGCCGAAGGCGGGTGCCGCGGCGACGAGGCCGCGGGCCAGGCGGGCGGCGATCTCGGCGTGTCCGGTACGGACCAGGCCGAGAATCGCGATCACGGTGTCGTGCGGCCACACCGAGCCCAGATGGTAGGAGAGCGGGTCGAACCCGGCGGCGTGCGGGGTGAGGGTGCGCAGGCCGAAGCCGGAGTCGAGCTCGGGAAGCCGGGCGGCGACCCGGGCCTCCTCGTCGGGGGTGAGCAGTCCGGTGCCGAGGAGGTGGCCCATGTTGGAGGCCACGCCGTCGACCGGGTCGCCGTTGCCGTCCAGGGCGATCGCCGGGTAGCCGTCCAGCCAGAAGCGGGAGCGGAACCGGTCGGCGAGGGACGCGGCCCAGGAACGCCAGCGGTCCGCGCCGGGACGGCCGAAGGCGTCCAGGAGGTCCGCGCCCAGCGTGGCGGCCTGGTAGGCGTACGCCTGCACTTCGGACAGCGCGATCGGCGGGCGGGGGAGGCGGCCGTCGGCGTGCTGGACGCCGTCCGCGGAGTCCTTCCAGCCCTGGTTGGCGAGGGTCTCGGCGGAGCCCACGTAGTGCACGAACTCGTCGAAGCCGCCGAGCCATCCGAGCGCCCGTTCCACCGCCGGGAGCAGGGCCTCGACCTCGCCGGACGGCATGCCCCACCGCCACGCCTCGGCGAGCGTCACGACGAACAGCGGGGTCGCGTCCACCGTGCCGTAGTAGAGCGGCGGCAGCCAGCCGGTCGTGTCGTCGGGACGCAGCTCGTGCGGGATCTTGCCGGGCTCCTCCTCGGTGGCCGGGTCGGTACGGGTGCCCTGGCGGCGGGCCAGGGCGCGGAGGGTACCGGCGGCGAGCTCGTATCCGAGGGGGAGCGCCAGGCGGGCCGTCCAGAGCGCGTCCCGTCCGAAGAGCGTCAGGTACCAGGGGCTGCCCGCGGCGCTGTAGAGGTCGTCGCCATCGGCGAGGAGCAGGGCGGTGAGGTCGTCCACCCCCTGGGCGATCAAGCGGTTGAGGTCGGTGTCGGGTGACTCGACCGTGAGAGGGGCGTCCGCCCAGGGAGCGGGGGCGGACGGCGGCGCCGGGCGGAACCCGGACGTGCGCGGGGGAGTCGCCTTGATGGTGATCGTGGCCGTGAAGGACTCCCCAGGGGCGAGGGACGGCTCGGCCCGGGTACGGCCGTCCAGCCGTACCCGGAAGCCGTCCGACGCGCTACGTTCCACCCCGTCCCCGAGCGCCAGTTGGCGCAGCGTGGCACCGTCCCCGGAACGCACGGTGGCGACCGGGGCCAGGTCCGCGGCGGCCGTGATCTCCAGCTTCGCGGTCACCGCGGCCTCGCCCCGGTTGCGCAGCACGATCCGCTCGGTGCCGCCGTCCCGGGTGACCGTACGGATCCGCTCGACGGACACGTCCCCGGCCGAGGCCAGGAAACGCGCGCCGGACGCGCCGTCGGGAACCGTCTCGACCGGGACCGGCTCGGCGCCGTCGACGGTGACCACGAACCGGGACAGCACCCGGCGGTCGGCGACGTACAGTCCGTCGGCGCCGCCGGTGAGCTGCCCGCTGCGCGGCGAAAGCCAGATCGCGGGAGCCGCCACGCAGGTGATGTGCTCGTGGAGAGGGGGCGGATGCAAGGAACCTCCGATACGGGATGGTGGGGTGTGTCAGCGAAGGGTGATCGTGAGCGTGGCCTGGCCCCTCCTGGTTCCGGCTTGGACGATGACCTCCGTGCCTCGGGCGGATTGGCGCAGGCTGTGGGCGACGGACCGGCCGTTCAGCGTCACGGCCTTGACCTGGGCGCCGCGCGGCAGCACATGGCCGATGACCAGCGACGCGCCGTCGGCCCGCAGGTTCACGGACGTGCGGAGGGTCCGCGCGGACGCCTCGGCGGTGACCGCGACCGATCCCGAGCCCACGCGGATGTCGCGGCCCGCGATCCGCGACTGCCCCGGCGGCAGTTGTGGCACGATCTCCAGCCGGCCGCGTCCCATGTCGGGACTCAGCCCGAGCTGGTGGTGGACCACCGGCCAGAGCGTCCCGTACGCGCCCCACGCCTGGAGCACCATGGAACGGTCGGTGAGCTTGCGGTCGATGTTGGGCGGGTCGAAGTCGGGGCTCGGCAGGATCTCCGGCATCGCGCCCGGCAGCTCCGCCAGCGCGGGATCGAGCTGGCTCCGCGCGTTGGCGGCGGTGTAGCGCCGCTGCTGGGCCAGCCGCCCGTGGTTGCCCTCGGCGGTCGCCATCACCCCGTTGCCGAGCGAGAAGATCGACCGTTCGCTCTGCACGGTGGAGACGGCGTCGTCGCAGGACGGACCCCGGTTCCCGCCCTCGGCCGAGGTGGGTCCCGTGCCGGTGTGGAAGAACCCGTTCTCGCCCGTGTAGCAGGGCTCCTCCCGCTTGGCCAGGGCGACCGCGGCCCGCTCGTCGGACGCCAGCGGACGCGTGACCTGCCCGGGACGCACCAGCACGGCGTCCATGGGCGTCACGCCCGTCCAGTGGCGCTGGAAGACCGGGCGGTTGTCGTTGGCCGGGTCGGCGGGGTCGTCGATCGACTCGGCGAACCCGTCGGTGGTGCCTCCGGCCCACCACGTCCGGTCGAAGTCCCGCTCCATGGCGGCGGCGCGGGCGTCGGCCCACGTGACGGTGGCCGTGTCGCCCTTGGCCCGCGCCATGTCGGCGAGGTCGCGCAGCCCGCGGATCGTGTAGACGGCGTTGTCGAGCTTCTCCACGCCCATGCCGGAGCGTTCGACGTTGCCCAGCCCTTCGGGCCAGCCGTCGCCGTCCTCGTCCCAGCGCTCCACGATGAAGCGCATGTTGCGGACGGTGAACCCGTACATCTCGTCCAGGAACCGGCGGTCGCCCGTCCACCGCCACACCAGCGCGACGGCGCTGGGGAACTTGGCCGTCTCGTCGGTGTTGCCCGCGTCGTCGTTGGCGCCGAAGTAGACCGAGCCGTCCGAGATCACCTCGTGGACGACCTTGCCGCTGCGCGCGTTGGCGATCTCGCTGGTGTCGCGCAGCGCCCGCAGATGCGCCTTGATCGCGTCGAACTGCCCGGCGGGCACGGCCGCGAACGCGGTGTACTCGCCGTCCGTTCCGAACAGCCACGGGTAGTCGGGCCAGCCCGCGCCGTACCAGCGGGCACGGTTCACCGTCCCCGCCGGCGCGGGGAACCGCCGTCCCTCGCGCGTCACGCGGATCCGCAGGTCCCGTGCCTCCTGGACGGAGTCGGCGAGGTTCTGCTTGCTCCACTCGATGCTCTGCTGGAGCCGCCGGTCGCCGGGCAGGTCCACCACCGTGTTCGCGGCCAGCGCCTGCCGGGACGCGATCTTGCGGGCGGCCAGCCCGGCGGGGTCGCGCAGCGCGGTGGCCAGCGCGGCGCCCGCCTCGGACGTGCCCCGGTCGGACCCGGCCACCGCCACCCAGACGGTCGTGCCGCGCCCGGCCGGGACCCGGACGTCGTACGAGAGCCGCCCACCGGTCCCCTTGCCGAACGCCGAGTCGTCGCAGCGGTCGGGCGCGGTCCCGGTGGACGGGCACACGACGGGCGGGTCCTGCGGTCCGCGATGCGCGGACCCGAGCGCGTGCCAGACCGGTTTCCGGTCGGCGGCGACGTACGCGGCGAAGTCGTGCCGTGGCGCGTTCGCCACCGGAGGCGTGCCCTGCTCGCGGAACAGCAGCGCCCCGTTCTGGTACGAGCCGGTGTCGGGCAGGTTGTAGGTGGACTGGTCGGGCGTCGTCCATCCCCACGGATAGGCGCTCATCAGCTCCGAATGGGCGTCGACGTCCAGCCGTACGGTCCGGGTCTTGTCGGAGGTGAGCTTGAGCCCGATGAGGCCCGCGCGAAGCCCGTCGGGCACGACGTCCGTGCGCTCGACCCGGACGCCGTTCGCGGCGGCGTACCGGGTGCGCGTGTACCCGAACCCGAACGTGTGGCGCTCGGCCTTGGCCTTCCCCTTGGCGTCGCCGAGCCACGTCCCGTCCAGCCCGAACCAGAGGCCGTCGAGCAGTTTCAGCGGCGGCGTCCAGAACCCGCCCATCTCGCCGGTGATGTGCCATCCGGCGGCGGGGTAAAGGCCGTCGGCCGTGGACATGGCGTAGAACCGGTCGCCGATCACGACCGAGCGCCGGTCGGCCAGCCGGGTCGTCGTGCTGAGCTCCGCCGAGGCGGTCGGGCCGGGCGCGGCGCCCGCCTCGGCGGGACGCAGCGGCGCCGCGGCCAGGCCCGCCGCGACGACCAGGGCGGACGTGCCGATCAGGAGGGGATGGCGGAGGGACGGGGGTCTCATTTGACACCTCCCGCGGTGAGGCCCGCGATGATCCGGCGCTGGAAGATCAGCACCACCACGACCAGCGGCACGGTGACGATCACACCGGCCGCCATCTGGGTGCCGAACGGCTGGTCGAAGCCGTACGCGCCGGTGAACTTGGAGATCGCGACCGTGGCGGTCTGCATCTCCTTCTTGTTGACCATCGACAGCGCGATGATGAACTCGTTCCACGCGGTGATGAACGTGATGATGGCGGTGGTGAACACGCCCGGAGCGGCCAGCGGGATGATGATCCGCCGGAACGCCTGGCCGCGGGTGCAGCCGTCCACCATCGCGGCCTGCTCCAGCTCGAACGGAAGCTGGCGGAAGAACACCGACAGGTTCCACACCGCCAGCGGCAGCGCGAACGACAGGCTGGGCAGGATCATCGCCTGGTAGGTGTTGATCCAGCCGATGTCGGTGAACAGCTTCAGCAGCGGGACGATCAGCGAGATGGTCGGGAACATCGAGGTCGCGATCACCACGGCGAGCACCAGGTTCTTGCCGCGGAACCGCAGCCGCGCCAGCGCGTAGGCGGTGCAGGTGCCCACCACCAGCGTGAGCACCGTGGTGGTCCCGGCCACCACCAGGCTGTTCGCCAGGGCACGGCCGAAGCCCACGTCGGGCTTGAACACGGCGCTGAAGTTCTCCATCGACCACACCGCGGGCAGCGGCGAGTTGTCGAACTGGTCCTGCGGGCGCCGGAACGCCGAGACGACCATCCAGTAGAACGGCGCCAGGCAGTACACGACCACCACCGCGATCCCCGCGTACGGCAGGATCCGGCGGGCGGACGACGCGGCGGACGACTGCCCGGGCTTGGCCATGA